>JAITEX010000151.1 GCA_031281765.1 Eubacteriales Family XIII. Incertae Sedis bacterium
ATGTTGCGCCCGCTATAGAGATAGAGCGGAAATGCCAACGGCAGCGGGCGAGGCCGCGACTACGATAAAATAATACATATCCCGGCGCGGCGGCATAAGATGGTATAATTATAGGAGACATAACACTATTAGATGATTAGAGGAGAAAAATAATGGGCAGACACGGTACGATTGCGGGTCGCAAGGCGTCGCAGGACGCGAAGCGCGGCGCGATGTTCACGAAGTATACACGGGCTATTATGATGGCGGCGAAATCCGGAGGAGACCCGGATTATAACGCTTCGCTGAAAAACGCAATTGAACGAGCGAAAGCTATCAATCTGCCAAAGGACAAAATCACGCAGGCGATAAAGAAAGGCACGGGCGAGCTTGAGGGCGAAACCTATGAAGAACTTTCCTACGAAGGGTACGGCCCGGGCGGCGTCGCCATCGTCGTGGACGTGCTGACGGACAATAAAAACCGGACGAACTCCGCTGTCAAACATATATTTGACAAGTCGGGCGGCAATCTCGGAACGCCGGGCTGTGTGGCCTATATGTTCGAGCGCAAGGGTGTGATACTCATCGAGAAGACCGATGGCGTTGACGAGGATGCGCTTATGGAAGCGGCGCTCGACGCGGGGGCCGAGGACTTCAAGGTCGAGGACGATTTGTTTGAAATCCTTACGACCGTCGCGGACTTTCACGCGGTCGCGGACGCGCTGCGCGAAGCGGGCTATGAGCTTGCCGAGGCGGATATAGAGCAGGTTCCGAGCATCGTGACCGAACCGAAGACGGAGGCTGAGCTGAAATCGCTGACGAGGCTCATCGACGCGCTCGAAGAGAACGACGACGTGCAGAAGGTGTACACGAACAGCAGCGTGGACTTCGGCGAATAGCCGCCGAAGATGCCGGATCATCGTTAGATATCTTCCTGCGGGCCCTTATTCTCTTTCGAGTACCTTCCCGACAAATATTTGAGTGATTCGCTCTTTGTCATTTCGTTACGATTGACCTTCGCCATGATCTCAACGTCTTTGTCCCGGAGCTTGTACCAGAAGAACAGGATAATGAAAGAGAGTATCTGCCCTATGATCGGGAGGATGGATGACATGATCCAAAGCATGTCTATTGCTGATTGAGGCTGGACCGCGTTTTCGCCGCTGACAAACCCCGCCGCGCCCAATATAAACATTCCGGTTGCGCCGGTTATGGCCACGTATATCTTGTTCGTAAACGTTTGTAATGATACCGAAATAGCGGTCGCGTCAACGCCCGACCGGTAACGCCCGTATTCCGCACAATCCAAAATGAACATCGGCAGGATCGTTCCCGAAGAAACAGTCGAGACGATTGACCGCAATGAGACTAAGCCGATAAATAACGGGATGTTCGCATACCCTATGAAATATATCGGTACGCTGAGGATGATGGTAAATGCAAGGCTGCCCATGAAAATATAGAATTTGTCTATTTTTCTGGCCATAACGGGGAAGAGCGCGATGACCGCCATGCTTGGCACAATGGAAATCAACGACATCACCGACATCATTTCCGGCCCGCCCAGGCAATGTATGGCGAAATATCCGCTGATCGAAGCCGAGGCGTTTGTCAGGCCGGCTACAATAAACGCTAAACAGAATATCAGTAAGTATTTATTTCTTATCACCGAAGATAACATTTCACGCAGCCCCGGGAAATTCTGAGTGTCCTCGCGGTAGCGTTCCTTTGCGGTGAGACAGAGCGGGAACATACCCAAAGCCGTAAGTAATGCGATAACAATACCTGTTACAGTCCAACCTATCTTCGGATATATGAGTGGGACGGCAATCGCAACGACCATGGAGGCTACCATCATGAGGGTTCGTGCGTTTGCTATTATCCGGTTCCTTTCATTGAGATTATCCGTCATCATCGTCGCCAAAGAGAAATAAGGGACGTCGCAAATGGTATAGCTCATGCCCCAGACAATGTACAGAATTGCCGCGGCCGTTACCATATTGCGTCCGTCAAGGCCGCTCGGAACAACAAAAAGCAAGGCCGTAAGCGCCGGAACGAGCGCGGTCGCAATTCTGATCCAGGGAAGATATTTACCGCTTTTAAGCCTGCCCCTGTTTACGATGACGCCAAACATCGGATCGTTGACAGCGTCCCACACACGAGCCGCGATAAAGATAGCGCCGACCGCGGTGGCGGAAATCCCAATATCGGTCAAGTATATCTGCAGGAACATATATATGAATATATATGCGCATAACTGCCCGAAAGTATATACCGCATAACTGACGCGTTCGCCCCGCCCGGTCAGGAAAGCATCCGTCGGGTTCGGCTTGCCTGTTCTTCTCGCCATTTCTCTTACCCCACCTTTCGATTGCAAATACAATAAAGATATGATGTGGTATTCTATCAGGCGGAAAGAACGGTATATGACTATATTCAATAATATAGAGACATAATCAAGGCTTCAATTATTTTTTTGATTCGCATTGCACAAATTGCCGCGGAGTGCAGAGAAATTGCCTCTTAAAATCCCGGGAAAAATGGGAAGCGTCACGATAACCTAACATTTCTGCGATTTGGGCAAACGTCTTATCCGGATCCATAAGCAGCTCATGGATTCTCTCAAGTTTTTTCTCCCGGATGTAGTCTGTCATCCTGACGCCCGTTTCCTTTTTGAAGAGCGCCGAAAGATAAGTGGGATGCAGCTTGACAACCTCCGCGACGGTTTTCACCTGTATAGGCTCATACATGTGTTTGTTGATATATTGAACAGAACGCAGGATGGGTAGCGAGTAGGTGTGTGAGGAAGTTTTTCTAACAAGCCGCGCATACTCTTTCAGCATTTCCTTTGTAAGGGCAACGACGCCCGCCATATCCCATAAACTTTCGATACGCTTTATGTAATAATCGCTGAGCGAAAAGCACAGCTCATCGGCCACCCCGTACTTTATCGACTCGCGGCATATAATCGAAGTCATAATAATGACGGAGTTTTTCAAGGACCGCAGCGGTTCATCGGCCAAATCATAGGAACCCAGCATCTCGGGCGTCAATTGGTCTATCAAGTCGGTATTGCCATGCAATAAGGTCTCAATGAACGTCCGTTGAGATTTATTTGAATCGTGATAGTAATTTGACCGCTCAATAATGGTTTCCGACTTCAGCGTATCTTCCCTGATCATTATGCGTACCTCTATTATTATGAATGGAAGCATTACCGCAACATCTGCGAGCAAACATAATTTCCTTGATTATAGCATAAAATTCTTGAATACCGGAAGACCGCAGGATTTTTTCTCTGCTATCCTATACACGTCCTGTTATCTATAGTTGAGGAAGGGCCGGATAACTATGAAGATCATTACATTAAACGGAGAATGGGATCTAAGGGAAGCGCAGGGTGATTTCAGCGTTCAGGGGTCCCTGCCCGGATGCAATTACCTTGACCTGATCGAACAAAACGTCATAGATGACCCCTTTTGGGAAGACAACGAAACGGCGGCCATTGAGATTTCACAAAAAGATTACGTATATGCCCGTGGATTTGATATTGATGACGCTTTTTTGGATTGCAGCAGAATAGATCTGGCTATCTCCGGATTGGATACGATAGCGGAGATTTATATCAACGGCGAAAAGGTCGCGGATACGGACAACGCTTTTCGCACCTGGCGTTTTGACGTGACAGGGTATATTATTACCGGCAAAAATGAAATAAAAATTTTGATAGCGAGCCCGAAACGATATATGGAGAGGGAATCCACGGGAAATATCCTCTATGATAAATTGATGATGACATCCCCGAATATCGCGAAAATCCGGAAACCGCAATACCATTTTGGATGGGACTGGGGGCCGACGCTGCCGCCGTCCGGCGTAACCGGGATGATAGAACTGCAGGGCATCGAAAAGGCGCGTATCGAAGACGTCGTATTGAAGCAATCACACGACAACGGAATCGTCACCATCCATGCCGAAACCACAGTAGAGGCCCTTGATCCCCGCGGAAAAACGCTATTCGCGCGTCTCCGCATGGTATCTCCGGGCGGCGAAGTTTCTGAAAGTACGGCGCCGGTATTGAACGGGCGGGCCATCCCTACGCTGCATATAGAAAACCCGCAACTCTGGTGGTGCAACGGGCTCGGCGGGCAGGCGCTTTACGAAACCGAAGTTGTGTTGACTCGTAATGAGCGGGACATAGTGGACCGTCGGGTCATGAAAACAGGATTAAGGACTATCGTGCTGGATACGAAGGAAGATGAATGGGGGAGCAATTTTCGCTTCATCATAAACGGTGTTCCCCTTTTCGCGAAAGGGGCCGACTGGATCCCTTCCGACAGCTTTGTATCACGCACGTCGCCCGATGATTTGAAGTTCTATATCGAAAGCGCCCGTGACGCAAATATGAATATGCTGCGCGTTTGGGGCGGCGGGTATTATGAATCCGATACTTTTTATGAACTTTGCGACACCTGCGGCATCTTAGTCTGGCAGGACTTTGCTTTCGCCTGCAACAAATATCCGCTTGATGATGAACATTTCATAGCTAATGTGCGACATGAGGTGCGGGACAACGTAAGGAGGCTTCGCCATCATCCCTCGCTCGCCCTGTGGTGCGGGAACAACGAGCTGTTCATCGGCGACAGCGGGAAAAAGCAAAAGAAGGGGGCTGAAAAGCTGATTGAAGAAGATTTCTTTTATCATACCTTACGCGAATGGATAAACGAGGACGATGGGTTGACTCCCTACTGGCCCGGTTCGCCCTGTTCGGGGGATCCGGCGTATAAGGGTAACGGAATTGATCGGGGCGACACGCATCTGTGGCAGGTGTGGCACGGCATGATGCCGATTGAAAGTTTCCGGAACTATCCGACGAGATTTTGCAGTGAGTTTGGCATGGAATCTTTGCCGGGCGCACATACCATACGTATGTTCACAAATCGCGACGATTTGACGCTTTCTCATCCTCTCATGCTTGCGCATCAAAAGAGCAAAGGCGGCAACGAGAAAATGTTGTTCTATTTGCTTTCAAAATACGCGCGCCCGCAGGCGCTTGATGACTATATCTATCTCACGCAATTGATTCAATCGGAAACGGTACGCATGGCAACCGAATTTTGGAGAATCAACACCGGGCGGTGCAATGGCGCTCTGTACTGGCAGTATAATGATTGCTGGCCCGTGGCCTCCTGGTCCGGTATTGATTACGGAAAACAGTTCAAGGCCCTCCAATATCGGGCCAAACATTTCAACGCCATGCGGTGCCCCGTTGCGGATTTGCACGATACTTACTGCGATCTGTATGTGCTCAACGATTTTCCCGAGGCTTTTTCGGGATTGCTGCGTTGGAAACTTGTCGGTCTGGAGGGCGGCGTCGTTGGTCAGGGGGAATGTTCTGTTGATGCGCCGCCGCTTAGTCCCGTAAAAGTCGCAACCATTCGTTATTCTTCCGTCCTCAACGGGCGCCCCAAAAAATCGGTCGCGCTGATTCTCGAGTTGACAGACGAAGGCGGCAGTAACGCAGCGTGTCAAAATCTTCTGTTGGCGCCCGATAAGGTTGCCGGGTTGAAAAAACCCGCATTGAGCGTCGAGGTATCGACGGAGAACAGGAGCGGGAAGATACTCATCGGTACGGATGTTTACGCGAGGTATGTCTGCGTGGATATTGAGGGGGTGACCCAGCCGCTATCCGACAATTTCTTTGATATACCCGGCGGTGAAACCCGGGAGGTCACCTTTCAAATCCCGGACGATTTTCCGGTCGATACATTGCGCGACAGGATTCGAATCAAAACCTTAGCCGACGTTAAAACAGAGGGGAACTTTTTGAAAAACCAACTGAAACGCCTGTCCATTCGCATGAGATTGATAAACCTGCTCACCTGGCTCGCCTTCAAATTCATATAGGTATGGCAGGGCAATTCCTTTTTCTCTTCGCAATCAAAGACGTCCTTCCCTCCGGAGAGGCGGAAGCCATGTTGTCCGGAAAATCACGCAATCCATTATAAAATATTTTTTACCTTTTCCATGTTTGAAATGCCGGTTATTGGGGTAAAATATATCTATAGGGTTATTTTGATACCACGCTGCAAAACGGCGGAATGGATGGGCGAATTAAGATGCAAAACAAAGAGAAACTGGTGAAGAGATACGGCAGGCGCGTCATATTTTCCGTGCTTGCGCTTACGCTTATATTAGGCATGTCGCCGGTCGGCGTGTTTGCGCAGCAGGACGCGGGGCCGGATAACGGCGCAATAAAAAGCGAGGCGGTTTTGGTCGGGCAGGCGTCAAACGCCGCCAAGGCAACTCCGATGCTGACCGCGGGTGAGGATACTGCGGCGTCGAACCTGAAAGCCGCAAGCGATATAAGGGTGTATGTCGGCAATCAGATGGTTTGGGACGGAACGCAGAATACCGGGGCTGTCGCGGGCATCTCGGTTTCCGGTTCGGGTTCCGCCTTGACAATCACGGCGAATCCCGGCACATACGCGGGGCTGACCATCGCGGGCGGCAGCGCCACGGATACGGTAACGCTCAAAGCGAACGGCGCGGTCTTTCAAGGCGACGCAAGCGCGCGCCCGGCCAGCCCACCCGATTTTGCCGGCATATCAGGCATCGTCTCGGCGGGCGACGCCGCCCTTGTTATTGACGGGCCGGTAACGGCAAGGGCCGCGGATAACGCGGGACAGTCGCGTGATGGCTACGCGTACCCCGGCATCGCGGCCAATGGCAACCTCACGATCAACGGGCCGCTTACGACCTATGGGTCGAATGAAACGGGGAGCGGCCTTATCGCGGGCTGCGGCATCCTCGTTATCGGCACGCTCACCGCGAGTACCTATGGAGACGGCGTCAAAGCCTACGGCGGCGGCAATCCCAATGGGGAGGGCGGCGCCGGCATCGACGCCTACGGCGTAGTGAATTTGACGAACGGAGACGTAACGGCTGTCGGCGGCAGCGGCAAAACCGGAGGCGCCGGCATAGTGGCGTATGACTATCCCGCTACTGCGGCGGGAACAGCCGTAGACAACGCCCTCAATGTGACGGGCGGCTCGCTTACGGCCACCGGCGGGAACGGAAGCGCGGGCCCCGGCGGCGCGGGCATTTTGTCCCCCTACTCCATGACCGTCAATAACGGGGCGTCGATACGCGGCACGGGCGGTAGCGGCGCGGACTACGGCGGTACGGGCATAGCTGTGGCAACCCCTATAAGCGGCTCGGCTCTCTCGCCGTCAGAGGTGGATGCCGGGAACGGCCTTATCAGCAATAACGGCGGAGCGATAACCGGTGTGGGCGGCGACGCCACCTCTGGCAGCGGCGGCTTTGGCGGCGCGGGGCTCGAAACTGCGGTTCTGTCCATTACCGGCGGCAGCGGCGTCGAAGGCACGGGCGGCAACGGCGACGGCGCGGGCATTGGAGGCCCGGGCGTACTCGCCTCATCTTCCATCAGCGCCGTCAGCATCAAGGCTGATACGGGCGCGCGGCTTGAGGGCAGCGGCGGAGACGGCGGCGCAAGCAACGGAGACGGCGGCGCGGGCATCGCTTCAAACTCCGACATCGTGGCGTCGAATGGAGCGCAGCTTACGGGCACGGGCGGCAAAGGAAGCGGCTCCGGGAGCGGCGGCTCGGGCGTGGCTTCCTCCGGCGACATCAAGGCCGAAGGCGGTTCGAGCGTCAATGGCACGGGCGGCGCGGGCGGCAGTTCGGGTAACGGCGGCGCGGGCGTAGCGACGGGCGTAGTGAACGCGGCGGGCGCTTCGGAAAAACCTGCGGCAAATCCCGGCGGTACGATCAGCGGCGACGATTCCGTTATCACAGGTATCGGCGGCGCGGGCGGCGGCTCCGGAGAAGGAGGCTCGGGCATTGACATAGGCAGCAGCTCTTCCGACCCGGCAATCTCCGCAATCAACGGCACGATGATTCGAGGCGTCGGCGGCACAGGCGGCAACGCGGGCGGCAAAGGAGGCGACGGCATCAATTCCGGCGGCGATGTGAGGCCGCAGCACGCGCCCGCCCTCAAGGTCTCGGGTGGCGGCTCTGCCGTAACCGGCGAAGGCGGGGACGGCGGCAATGGCGGCAGTGATGCGCCCGGCGGCAACGGCGGCACGGGCATCGAGACCGGCGGCAGCGACATAACGACAGAGGACGGAGGTATCACGACCGGAACCGGCGGGGACGGCGGCAATGGTGGCGGTGACGCGCCCGGCGGCAGCGGCGGCACGGGCATCGAGACCGGCGGCGGCGACGTAACGACAGATGACGGAGGGACGACGCCCGGCATCGGCGGGGACGGCGGCTATGGCGGTGGTGATGCGCCCGGCGGCACAGGCGGCGCAGGCATTGAAACCGGCGACGGCGACATAACGACGGACGGGGACGGCGCCACAACCGGCACGACCGGGACCGGCGGTGACGGCGGTAATGGTGGCGGTGACAATCCCGGCGGAAGCGGTGGCACAGGCATCGTAACGACCGGAGGCGATATATATAATAATGACGATGGGTCAATCACGACTGGCGATGGCGGCACGGGCGGCGACGGAAACGGTTCCGGCGATGGCGGCACGGGCGGTACGGGCATCAATACGGGCGGCGGTGACGTAAACAATCCCGAAGGCGGCGATATTGCCGGCAATGGCGGCGACGGCGGCAGTGGCGGCACGGCCGGGACCGGAGGAGACGGCGGCAGCGGTATCCACACCGGCGGCGGCGCTGTCAACAATCCCAAGGGTGGCTCCATCACGGGTACGGGCGGGACCGGTGGAACCGGCGGCGCCGGTAACGGCAAAAACGGCAGCGGCATAACCACTCGCGGCGGGGAAATATATGACCCGAAGGGCGGCGTGAGCGACGGGAATGGCCGCTCCGGCGGCAGCCTTTCGAACCCGAAAACGGGAGATGGCGCCCCGCTCGTTATGATGAGCGTCCTTGCTTTCCTCTCGCTTGCGGGACTGATTGCGGCAATAGGGGCGTACTTCCGCGGGCCCGGCGCGGTTTCGAGGCGCAAACGCGTTCAAAAAATGCTTGAATAAAGCATATGAATATCCTCATACCGCTTGCGAACTCCGGCGTCCTTGTGTATAATCAGCACATACGTTATTGCCGAGCGTGTTACTTCAAAAGCCGGGGTAACAATAAAGGAGCTGACATGGTAAACCTGCTTGTAGGCCACAAGGGCACCGGAAAAACCAAGACGATGATAGACCTCGCAAACAGCCGCGCCGAGCGGAGCGATGGGCACGTAGTATTTGTAAACAAGAATCAACGGCTTATGTACGATTTGATTCATGAAATCAGGGTCGTGTGTATGGACGACTACGATGAGATAACGAACAGCGATGAGTATATAGGATTTCTTTACGGGATAATAAGTTCCGACCACGATATAGACGCAATATTTATTGACAGTATCCTGAAGCACGCGGATGTGGGCAAGGAAGACATACCCGAGTTCCTCGCGCGGCTGAAGGTGATCAGTGACCAGCATGACATTGACTTCACCGTGAGCCTCAGCGCGGATCTCGATGAGCTCGCGGGCGAGGTGCAGGATTTCAATCTGATTCCGCATGACGGCTGCTGATACTGCCGAAAGTACCCGGCGCAATATCATACTCACAGCTGACAATCTTGACGCGTCAAGCTATTTGCTTGACGAAATTGCCGTCGGCCGTCTCGCGCGGCCGCAGCTCGTCTATATGGACCCACCGTTCTACACCAAAAGAAATTATACGGTAAAAACGCCGCCCGGGTTCCCGCAACCGGACGGGTGTTTTGTGAGCGGGGAAGCGCCCGGCGCGCGGGCCTTTTCCGACGCGACGGGCGGCCAGCCCTTCGGCTCATACCTTGAAGGGCTGGCCGCCCGTATCAGAGCCGCAAGGGATTTACTTGACATATCCGGTTCTCTGTGGATTCACTTAGACCACCATGCCGTTCATTACGCCAAGGTGATTGCGGACGGCATATTCGGCGGGCCGGACTACCTGATGAACGAGGTGATTTGGCAGTACAAGAGCGGCGGCTCTACCAAAAAACGTTTCGCGCGCAAGCATGACACGCTGCTGTTCTACGCTAAGGACCCGAAGCGTCACAAATTCTTCCCGCTGACGGAGAAGTCCTACAACAGGAACCTGAAGCCCTACCGGTTCAAGGGCGTCAAGGAATACCGGGACGAAGGCGGCTGGTATACGGTAGTGAACATGAAGGACGTGTGGCCGATTGACATGGTAGGGCGCACGTCGCGCGAGCGCACGGGTTACGCGACGCAGAAACCGGTAGCGCTGCTGAGCCGTATTATCGAATCGTGTACGGAAAAAGGCGACCTCTGCGTCGACCTCTACGGCGGCTCCGGCAGTATGGCGGCCGCCGCCGAAGCTCTAAAACGGCAGTGGGTCAGCATCGACGAGAACCCGCTTGCTACGGAAGTAACGAAGAAACGCCTCGCCGCCCGGGGAGCGACTTTTACGGTCGAGGAACGCTGAAGTTGTCCCTCGAATATGATATTATAAAGAGACGACACTATCATTCCCATATCTCAATCATTTTGATAAGGAGGTTCATTATGCAGGAAGTATATGATTTTTTAAAGAAAGCGGGCGCCTATTATCTCGCGACGACCGAGGGCGACCAGCCGCGCGTGCGCCCGTTCGGGACGATTGACCTGTACGACGGCAAGCTCTATATCCAGACGGGCAAGGTGAAACCCTGCTCGAAGCAGATGGCGGCAAACCCGAAAATCGAGATTTGCGCGTTCGACGAAGGGTCATGGCTGCGCATAGAGGCCGAAGCCGTGAACGACGAGAGCGTGGAAGCGAAGCGCCATATGCTCGACGCCTACCCGATGCTGAAAGAACGGTATGACGCTGAGGACGACAATACGCAGGTGCTGTGGCTGAAAAACGCGACGGCGACGTTCGCGTCCTTTGCCGGTGAACCGAAGACGGTCAAATTCGGATGGTAGGCGCGATGGAAAAAAAGCAAGCGATAAACGCGATACGCGTTCTCTCCGCGGACATGGTGCAGAAAGCGAATTCGGGACATCCCGGCTTTCCGCTCGGCGCCGCGCCCATTATCTACGAGGTTTTTGCGGAAGCGCTGAAGTTCTCGCCGGAGGATCCGGCGTGGTTTGACCGCGACCGCTTCGTTCTGTCGGCCGGCCACGGCTCGGCTATGCTCTATTCGACGCTGCACCTCTTCGGCTACCCGGATATGTCGCTTGAGGAACTGAAAAATTTTCGTCAATTTGGCTCCTTGACGCCGGGCCATCCCGAGTACGGGCATACGCCGGGCGTTGAGGCGACGACGGGCCCTCTCGGCGCCGGCATGGGCATGGCTGTCGGCATGGCGATGGCGGAGGCCCACCTCGCCGCGAAGTTCAACAAGCCGGACCTGAAAATCATAGACCATTATACCTATGCGCTCGGCGGCGAAGGCTGCTTGATGGAGGGCATCTCATCGGAGGTCTTTTCGCTCGCCGGCACGCTCGGTCTCGGCAAGCTCATCATTATATTCGACAACAACGACATCACGATAGAGGGCGGCATAGGCGCTACATTTACGGAGAATATCGAGGAACGCATGGAGGCGTTCGGTTTTCAGGTGCTGACCGTCGATGACGGCACGGACGCGGAAGCCATCGGCGTCGCGCTCGAAATGGCGCGGGATGAAACGTCGAAGCCTTCGTTTATCCGCGTGAAGACGACCATCGGCTACGGCGTTCCCGACAGGGCCGGAACGGCGAAGTCCCACGGCGAGCCTATCGGTGAGGAGAACTGCGATGTGCTGCGCGAAAGCCTCGGCTGGCCGCACGCGGAGCGCTTCTTTGTGCCGGATGATATTCGGGAGCATTACCGGCAGCTTGCGGGCAGGCATGCGGAGGCGGCGAACGAGTGGTACACGCTGCTTAACGAATATCGCGCGAAATACCCTGAGGATGCGGACTTGTTTTACGCCTCTGTTGGCGGGGTGATCCCGGAAGAGACGTTCGGGGACGCCTACTTCGATTTCGAGCCGAAGGCCGACGCTACGCGCTCTGTTTCCGGCAAAATCATCGGTGAGCTGAAGGATAAGGTACCGTTCCTTGTCGGCGGCAGCGCTGATTTATCCCCGTCGAACAAGACGGAGATGAAGGGCGAGGGCTATTTTTCGAAGCGTGACCGGCTCGGCCGCAACATCCACTTCGGCGTGCGTGAGCTCGGCATGACGGCTATCGGCAACGGCCTGCTTCTGCATGGCGGCCTGAGGGCATTTGTCGCGACCTTCTTTGTCTTTTCGGATTATATGAAGCCGATGCTCCGGCTTTCGGCGCTGATGAAGCTGCCGCTTATCTCGGTACTGACGCATGACAGCATCGGCGTCGGCGAGGACGGGCCGACCCATCAACCCGTGGAACAGCTGACGATGCTGCGCGCGACACCGGGCATTGACGTGTGTCGCCCGGCGGACGAATACGAGACGAGGGTCGCGTGGAAACAGGCGCTGCTTTCGAAGGACAGGCCGACCGTACTCGTGCTCTCGCGCCAGAATCTGCCGCCGCTCGACGGCTCGGGCCCGGACGCGGAAAAGGGCGCCTATATCGTATCGAAAGAGGGTGGCGCGGCCATCGACGCCATTATACTCGCGAGCGGTTCGGAAGTGGCGCTCGGCGTCGAAGCGCAGAAACAGCTTGAAGCGGAGGGCCACAGCGTGCGCGTCGTCAGCGTACCATGCATGGAAGCCTTCGAACGCCAGCCCGCCGAATACCGGGAAAGCGTACTGCCATCATCTGTATCGAAAAGGGCGGCGGTGGAAGCCGGCAGCGGCCTCTCGTGGGGTCGGGTAGTCGGACCGTCCGGCGCCTATATTACGATGGAGAGCTTCGGGGCCTCAGCTCCGGCAGCTGCGCTCTTTGAGCATTTCGGCTTTACGGCGGACCATGTTGCGGAAAGAGTACGCGCGCTTTTATGTCAGTAGCTAAGAACGTTAAACGGGTCATATGCGGATTTGTCATCGGCGCCTCAATGCTCCTGCCCGGAGTCAGCGGGGGGTCGATGGCTATTATTCTCGGTATCTATGAGGAATTGATCGATGCGGTCGCGGGCGTACGGCGGCAGCCGGTACGGAAGCTCTGCCTGCTCGGCTGCTATGTGCTCGGCGGGGTCGTCGGTGTGATCCTGCTTGCCAATCCGCTGCTTACGCTTGTCAAAAATCAGCCCGTGGTCAGCCGGTACCTGTTTATGGGCGCCATCATCGCGTGCATACCGTCGATCTACCGGCTCGCGACCTACGCGGAGGACAAGGACGCCGGGGGTTTCGTGCTCGACGGCCTGCCCATATCGCCGTCCGTCAAGCGTATGCGCCGCGTCGGCCTGCGGCCCATTCATATTATAGGAGCCATACTCGGCGCGGCGGTCGGCGCCGGCCTGAACTTTATCCCGGCGGGCCTCGTGGCCGATACGGCGACCGGCGGCATACTTTCCGTGCTGATATTTTTTGCAATCGGAATCATTATCGCGGTGGCGCTCGTGTTGCCCGGCATCAGCGGCAGCTATGTACTTTTGATACTCGGGCTCTACGATGAGATGCTGCTCGCCGTCAGCGATATGCAGGCGCTTCGCCTGATCCCCTTTGTCGTCGGCATACTGTTCGGGATATTCGCGACGACGAAATGCATCGACTACCTGATGAAGCGGCATCCGCAGGCCATCTTCCTCGTGATAATCGGCTTTATGATAGGGTCGCTCGCGGAGGTGTTTCCGGGCCTGCCGCGCGGCATCGACATCCCGCTGTCGATAGCGGCGTTTGCCGTCGGCTTCGTGTTGATTTTCCTGCTCGGAAAGTTCAGCAGCAGGGGTTCTGATAAGAGAGTAATTATTGACAAGGCGGCGCAAGGATGGAACGGTGAGTAATGGTGACTGAACGGACAGACAAGGGTATGACGGCCGGCAACGCAGCGGGCGGATTTCAGGGCAGCAGTGATTATGTGGCGTCGGAGGAGTTGATGAGCGCGGTCAATATCGCGATAGCGCTCGAAAAGCCGCTGCTTATCAAGGGCGAACCGGGCACGGGCAAGACGATGCTCGCGCGCGCCATCTCGGACGCGCTCGGCAAAGAGCTTATTATCTGGAACATCAAATCGACGACAAAGGCGAAGGATGGCCTCTATCTGTACGACACGGTGCAGAGGCTCTACGATTCGCAGTTCGGCGAGGGCGACGTTTCGGACATCGGGGCCTATATCAGGTACGGCAAACTCGGCGAAGCGTTCCGCTCCGATGCGCAGGCGGTACTTTTGATTGACGAGATAGACAAGGCCGACCTCGAATTTCCGAATGACCTGCTCTGGGAACTCGATCAGATGGAATTTTATATCCCCGAAACGAAGGAGACCGTCGCGGCAAAAAAGCGCCCCATCGTGATCATCACGTCGAATGCGGAGAAGGAACTGCCGGACGCGTTTCTGCGCCGCTGCATCTTCCACTATATCGAATTTCCTACGCAGGAGAAGATGGAGGAAATAGTCCGCGTACACTATCCGGATATTGAAGCCCATCTGCTCGCGCAGGCCATGGAAGAGTTTTACCGCATCCGTTCGGTGCGCGACCTGCAGAAAAAACCGGGTACGTCCGAACTGCTCGATTGGCTCAGGGCGCTCATGCTTTCCGGCATTTCGCCGGAAAGGCTGTCTGCGGAACTCGGCCTGCCCCATCTCGGCGTGCTGCTGAAAAAGGACCGCGATATAGATACGGTGCGTGGCGGCGGTTCTTTTGACGGACGGTCACGCGGCTTCTATTGATTACACAGGGGGACGGTTCCTTTGTGTAGAGAATTATGCAGTAATGAGTGACCTACTATGTTTTTATCGTTTTTCTATCTCTTACGCGCGCGGGGGCTGAACCCGTCGGCCGGCGAATGGATGACGCTGATGCAGGCCTTAGACAAGGGGCTTGCCGCGCCGGACCTCCTTTCGTTTTATTATCTATGCAGAAGCATACTCGTCACGAGCGAAGCGGATTTCGATAAATTTGACCTCGCCTTTCTCGAATTTTTTGAGGGCGTGGCCGCCGGCGAGGACTTGAACGGACAGTTTATGAAGTGGCTCACGGAAGACCGGCTCATGCTGAGCGAGGAGCGCCGTCTGTTCGAGGAGAGCATAGAGCGCAGCCTTGAGGAACTGTGGAGGATGTTCGAAGAACGCAAACGCGAACAGACGGAGCGGCACGACGGCGGGAGCTACTGGATTGGCACGGGCGGCACATCGCCCTTCGGCAACAGCGGCTACGCGAAGTCCGGCATACTCGCCGGCGGGCCCGGCGGCCGGGGCAGAGCCTTGCAGGTTGCGGGCGAGCGGAATTTCCGCGATTTTCGCAAAGACCGCATCATAGACCTGCGGCAGTTTCAAACGGCCTTCCGCAAACTGCGGCAGTATTCCTCAAGGGTGGATACGGCAAAGACGGAACTCGA
>JAITEX010000173.1 GCA_031281765.1 Eubacteriales Family XIII. Incertae Sedis bacterium
AGACATCAGGCGAAGGTAAAGGGAGTTGTTACCACATCGGTCCAATCCGGGCCGCTATTGTTGCGATACTGCATTGCCTGGACGAGATATTCAACACTCAATATCTTGCCTTGATACGCATTTCCCGCAGACTTATCGAAATAAATCGTATACGTTATCGTAGCGCCTTCCGTATCATCAACGATTGTGGTGTTAACGGGAACCTTTCCGGAGCCTGTTCCGTTTTGTTCTACTTCAGCGCCTGCCAAACTACTGTTACCGTTAATCACAAACTTTGGCTGGACACTATCCGCCGGGAGAAACTTATAGCTATCAGAACCTTTCGTACCGGTCATACCCGCACCCGCCGTCGGCGCGTCATCTTTGCTGACAGTACCTTCAAAGACTTTAAAGTATGTCGGGAAATTATTTATGTCAACAACCGACCCGTCTATCACTGCTGTACCTGACAAGGTGAAACCGCCACGCAGCCATGCGGATTTGTTCCCGTAGTTTTTGACAGTAACCGAAACGGTTACCACATCTCCCGGGTTGAAATTGGCTATGCTTCCCGACGTCACCGCAACACCGTTATGCTTGATGACTACGCTTTCTTCCTTGATATCCAACGTACCCGACGTAATCGATTTGGTTCCTGTGACCATATCGCTGAAAAACGCGAACATGACGCCGAAAATCATTCCGATGGACAAAATCAAACAGAGCAGTATAATAAGTAACTTCTTTCTGCCTCTCTTCTCTTCCTGTTGTTCCACGAATTCCGGGACTCCGTCCCGTGTGATTGCATCATTTGACATTTTGCTCCTCCTATATTCCTCCTACAATACTTTGCGCTGTTCTTTCTCCTGACTACCCCTGACCTACGAGTGATCATTTCGACGTTACACAGCACTACGCCAAAATATGATACGGGGATCCTATAAGCCCTTGTTAGCGCTATTATACCTCATGCCATCGAAAAAATACAGTAAAAAATAATCTTTATCTGGACTTTTTGAACGTATACGGCATACATTCTTTGAATTATAGCCATTTTTGCGCAATCACCATATTCGAAATAAAAATTATTTTTTAATCTCTTTTTTGTTTTTGAGCGAATCGGCGCCCCTTTATCAATTCCTGTTTATAAAAGAGTACGATGCCCGCTCGTAAAAATAGCCTGGAAATCCGTATGCGGGTAAAAAAAACGGCGGGCCGAAGCCCGCCGCAATCGTTCTTGAGAGAACCGGAGCCGCGCTATTTCATAGCGTCAAGCATCGCCTTTTCATTCAGCATATCCGCGTATTCGCTGTCCATCTCACGAAGGCCCGCCGGAAACTCGTATTTCGCAAGGCGTTCGATAAAGGGCTCGGGCGGGAAGGACTCGGGCCCGTGTACGCCTTTCAAATCCCAAATGCCCTTGTCTATAAGCTCAAGCATAATGACCGGCCCGACGGCCGTCTGCGCGACGACGGAGTTCGTGCCGTATTTCTTGAGGCAGGTCTCATTGTCCGCCACCTGATAGAGGTAGACGGAACGGCTCTTGCCGTCTTTCGTACCCGTGACCCACGTACCCGCGCAGCCCTGCCCGACCATATCATTCGAGCTTTCAACGGGGCTCGGAACCACCTTCACGAGGAAGTCGCGCGGCGCGATCTCCGCATCCCCTACGCGCACTTTCTTCGTCTTTTCTGCCATGCCGACGGATTCGAGGTTCAGCAGCAGCTGACGGAACGACGGCGGTACGCCGTATTTGAAGGTGACGCGGTTACAGTCAATGACGCGCGGCACGAGCAGCACTTCCTCATGTTCCACATTCACCACTTCCACATCGCCGATGCCGCCCGGGAAGAAGAATATCTCCGGTTCCGAGAACCTGTCGGTCGTATACCAGCCTCTGCCCTTTTCCCATATGACGGGCGGGTTCAGGCATTCCTCTATCGTGGTCCAGACGGAGAAGCCGAAGTCCCCGCCGCCCTCGTAATTGTCGCCGTCGCGGACATTCACTTCGTCTATCTCGTCAAAGAGATGCACGGCCGCGTATTTCGCGAACACGTCCGCCATGCCGGGCTCCACGCCGGAACCGACGAGGGCCGTCAGCCCCTTCTCCGCCCACTGCTGCGCGCGCTCAAACGAATAGTCGCCGAGCTTGATATGCGTTTTATTATACGGGTCGTCCGGGTGCGGCTCGGACAGCGTCATCGCGCAGTCGAGATAGCCGACGCCGATGTCGAAACACGTATCGAAGATGGTCTCGTTGAATGCCGGCTCCACCGCGTTCATGACAAAATTCACGCCGTGTTTGGTGCAGGCTTCCCGGATGCTCTCCGGGCTGCGCGCGTCTATTTTCTCCGCTACAAAACGCGGGTCCGCGAGACCGCCGGCAACCTCTTCGGCACGCGCGACATTGTAGTCGGCAATGACGACCTTTTCGGCCCACGCGCCCTCGCTTCCGGCTCTTTTGATAATATGGCAGACCGACGTCCCGACGCCGCCTGCTCCGATAATAAGAAGTTTCATATTCGTACCTCCATTGCAATCACGCCTGTGGCGTGAAAAAAAATGTTCACTTTAATTATGACACACGAAACAATAAATGTAAGCAACTTTATAGCTCTAATCGACTATTGTTTTGCGAACCCCTGGCAGAATATTTTGCAAATTCAGAGCCCTTTGTCCCGGTAGGCTATCCTTCTATCCGCTCAAAGACAAACAGTTCGCTTGACATGCCGCTAAGGGCAATATCGTATACGAGACTTCCCGCGGCCGTGATTTCGCGGCGGCATACTTCGGGATAGGCGCCTATTCTATCGAGGATGTTCAGGGTCTCGCGCGGCCCATTTTTGCGTTTTGAATAGCGAAGCGAAGCGTCGGAACACTCGGCGTTCATACGCAATATGGTCAAGCGGTATCTCCCGGAGAGCCCTTCGACTTTTATGAGTTTTTTGAACTCGATACTCCCCTCACCACAATCCGGCTGTTCGCCTGTTCCGCCGAATACGAAGATGGCCGCCGTTTCGATTCCGAACGCCCCTTCCTTCTTGCGCGTCTTTGGCGCCGCCATCTTTATTGAGGACAGATGGTTTTCACCGGCCTGCGGCGGCAAATGGTCAAATTCGGAGAACATATCATACAACAGCGCCGCAGGGCGGCAACTGCGGCGTATCTTCGCAAACCACTCCTTTATTTCACGCGCCCGTTGTTCGTCGGCGGCTCTGCCGCGCGCAAGTTTCACCGTGATTTCCTCCGCGCCCGAATCGGACGTGATGGCGTACTCGCGGTAGACTTCATTATTGAGGCGTTTGACGGCTAACGAAATTTCCTCCGCGGGAATATCCCGGACCTTTATATCCGGGCCGCTCATGCCGGCGTCGTCCTTGTATTTTTCGCGGTATTCCGCCGGAGACATGCCGAACCACTTCTCGAAATACTTGACGTAATACCTGACGGCCGAAAACCCGACCGCGTCGGATATTTGCGTAATCTTCATATCCGTACCGAGCAGCAGGCGCTCCGACTCCTCCACGCGGATATAGCTCAAAAACTCTTTGTAGCTGAGCCCCGTGGCGCCGCGTATCACGTGAGACAGATAATAGATGGACAAATGCTCGCGGTCCGCGATTTCCTGCAGGGAGATTTTCTTGTTGAAATTATTATACAGATAGTTTTGTATGCGGAACATACGCTCCGCGAGAATCTTGTTGCCGCGGTGATCCGAAACGTTCACGAAGCGGCCGTTCTCCATCGAAAAGAATTGGAACTTGTCGAGAAGGAGCGCGATAAGCGTGTGGGTGTTTTCGAGGATATGCTTTTCCTTGCCGGAACGCTCCAAGGCAAACTCCATGAGGATGCGCAGCAGTATCTCGCGCAGGGCTTCGGTTTCGGGGTCGTTCGCGTCGTCCGTGTCCGTCACGAGAAAACAGTTTTCGAGGTCCGGGAAATACTGCGCAAAATATTTCACATCGAAGTGAAGCAACACGGCTAAATTCGAGTCGCTTTCGGCAACATAGCTGTGCAGGTCGCGCTCGTTCATAATGAATATGTCATTCGCTTTCATATGATAGGTATAGTAGCCGTTTTTCAGCTTGAGCTCTCCGGAGAGCAGGAATATTATTTCCGGGTCTGAATGAAAGTGAATCGGATACTCATTAATTTCACACACCCGCACATTGACGGGAAGGTTGTCATCATAATATAATTTTTGTCTTAACATGCCACACAGCCTCAATTCACAAAGTAATAAACGGTTTAATGTTTTGTTATACTACAGTGAAGTTTTCCCAAAATACTCGTCAATCAGCGTATCTTCACTTTAATTGTAACATACTTGCGGCGCCGTTATTGCCCTATAAAAAATTTTTTGGATACATTGAATTGCATAATTTTGTGTGCCGTATTATGTTAACCTATGTTCGTGTATACGCAAACAAGTTTCAACAGGCATAAGCTCATATAATATAAGGCTTTCGTGAGTTTTCCACACGAACAAAAAAATTGTATACAAAGTTGTCAACAGGGCGATGTGGATAATCCATATGATGGTAGTTGTTGATATTCCAACGTTTTTAGACGGTCAGGGACCGTGATGAAAAATTTTATCCACAATCATAAAAACCATTACGGTGAGCGGGAATACCTGTAAGAAAACATGGAAATATTGCAATTATGACGTCCCGCGCGGTAGCGGCGAAGGGGCGGAGCGCCTATCGGCTCCGTATTACGCCAAAATAATGACGGGGCCGCAGAACGCGTCCCCGCCATTATCGCAATCATCAATTACAGATAGTTTTTAAATGCTTTATTTTTTCTCGTTCCGCAAATGCCTCTGCAGGTTTGCGGGTTCGAGTGAGAGAAGCTTCCCTTCGGCGAGAGCCGCAACGCCTTCGTAGGTGTAATCCGTATCGGGATAAAGATCCCTGGCGCTCGGGAACTCCGCTTCGTTGATCTCCGGTTCCGTGTAGGTCGTAATGACGCCTTCGTAATTCCGCAGGATAACGCGCTGGGGCGTCTGCGAGATGATGTACTGCGGCATGACGGGTATCTTGCCGCCGCCGCCGGGCGCGTCCACGACGAAGGTCGGGATGGCGTAGCCCGACGTATGTCCGCGCAGGCACTCGATGATTTCGATACCGGCCGAAACTTTGGTCTGGAAATGTTCGAGGCCGAGGGATTTGTCGCACTGGTAGATGTAGTAGGGACGCACCCGGTTCTTTACAAGAACCTGCACGAGCTCGCGCATCACCTTCGGGCTGTCATTGACACCGCGCAGAAGCACGGACTGGTTGCCGAGCGGAATGCCGGCATCCGCGAGCTTCGCGCAGGCGGCGGCGGCTTCTTCCGTCATTTCCTTCGAATGGTTGAAGTGCGTATTGAGCCATATCGGATGGTATTTCTTCAGCATATTCACGAGGTCGTCCGTAATGCGCTGCGGCATGACGACAGGAGTACGGCTTCCGAGACGGACTATTTCGACATGGTCTATCTTGCGAAGCTCGCTGATGATGTACTCAAGCGTGCTGTCCGAAACGCAGAGGCAATCCCCTCCGGAAAGCAGGACGTCCCTGACCTGCGGCGTTTTTTTGATGTAGGCGATACATTCGTCAATGTCAGAGCGGCTGCGGGCGCCATCGTGCTCGCCGGCAAAACGGCGGCGGGTACAGTGGCGGCAGTACATGGAACACTGATCCGTAATGAGAAAGAGCACGCGGTCGGGATAGCGATGGGTCAAGCCCGGCGCCGGTGAATCCGCGTCCTCGTGAAGCGGGTCTTCCATATCCGCGGAACCGCGGTAGGTTTCACTGATGACCGGTACGGCCTGCATCCTGACCGGGTCATGCGGATCATCGGGATCCATCAGCGACGCATAATACGGCGTGATTCCGACGCGGAAGCCATCCATAACCTTTGCAATATCGGCTTTTTCCTTATCCGACAGATTGATGACTTGCGCTATATCCTCTACGGTCATAAGCCGATGACTGATTTGCCATTTCCAATCGTTCCATTCCTCCTCCGTTACGTCTTTCCAGAGCGGAATATCTTTCCAGTTTCTTCTTGCTGCGTTGTTCACCATATTTTGCCTCCATTTCCGTTATCACATAGACTGTGAATTCGGATACCATTGTTCAACACTATACCCAATGAAATAGTGCAAAAGGCATGCCAAAAGGAAACCCTCTCCGGGAATTAGTTAAATCAATGACAATCTACGGGGAAACTTCGGACTTGTGAACCGTATATCGAAAAAAGTGAACCGGGCGGTTCACTTTTTCAACATATCTATCTCGTTTTGTTTCAGTTTCCGGTAATGGCCCTCTTTCAAATTTCCGAGCCTCACCTCTCCGACGGCGGTGCGCTCAAGGTCGATGACCTTGTTACCGACCGCCGCAAACATCTTGCGAATCTGCCGGTTCTTCCCCTCGTGTATGCGTATCTCCACGAGCGCCGAGGATTTGCCCTGTTTAATAAGCTCCGTCTCAGCCGGCGCCGTCACATAGCCGCCGATGTCCACGCCGCGATTCAAACGGGCAAGCCGTTCCTTCGAAATCACTCCGGCGACCCGCGCACGGTACGTTTTGACCATCTCCGTTTTCGGATGCGTCAGCGCATGGGCAAAATCCCCGTCGTTCGTCATAACGAGAAGCCCCGTCGTTTCCGCATCAAGCCGGCCGACGGGATAGATCCGCTCCTCAATATCGGAGACGAGTTCCATCACCGTCGGCCGGCCCTTTTCATCGTCCGTCGTCGTGATATAGCCTTTCGGCTTGTTCAGCGCTATATAGACAAGCCGCCCGCGCGCCGACAGGTCGCGTCCGTCAACAGACACGATGTCGCCATCCGCCACATCGATACCGGGGCTGTCCGCGACCGTCCCGTTCACCTTGACGCGCCCGCCAAATACGAGCTCATCCGCCTTGCGGCGGCTCGCTACGCCCGCCTGCGCTATATATCTGTTCAACCGCATACTACTACTATTTTCTCATCCTGCCTGCCGCCGCAGGGCGCGCGTTACTTGTCCTTCTTTGCGCGCGCTTCCTTGCGCTCACGCTCAATATCGCTGCGCAGCGGTATCGGCGCCTCGTCGGCCAGATCGAGATTCCCCGGCTTAAGGGAGAACTTCGTTTCATTCGCTATAACCTTTGAGAGCATCAGTACCGCGACGATATTCGGTATGGCCATCAGCGCGTTCAGCGTATCGGCGATATTCCACACGATGTCGAGGGCTATCGTCGCGCCGAGGAATGCGATGATAATATAGAGCACCCGGTACGGAATCACGGCTTTGACCCCGAAGAGATAGTCGATGCAGCGGTCCCCGTAATAGCTCCACCCGAGTATCGTCGAGGAAGCAAAGGTAAGAATGCCGACCACGAGAATCACCGAGCCGATAACGCCCAGATCGTTAAAGGCGACCGTCGTAATGTGCATACCGCCGAGATCCTCCGGAGTGAGGCCGTTTTTAAGTATGGTCGTGGTGAGGACCAATCCCGTCATAAGACAGATGACGACCGTATCCCAGAAGGTCCCCGTCATCGAGACAAGCGCCTGCCTGACGGGATTCTTCGTCTTTGCGGCAGCGGCAACAATCGGGGCGGAACCCATTCCCGACTCATTCGAGAAGAGGCCGCGCGCCACGCCGAACCGCATGGCGGCCATAACGCCCTGGCCGAGGAAGCCGCCTGCTACCGCTTTCGCGCTGAACGCGTCGGTGGCAATCGTCGCGAATGCCGCGCCGATGTATTTTGCGTTCATAACGAGGAGGACCAGACAGCCGAGTATGTAGAAGATGGCCATAAACGGCACGAGTTTCTCGCAGACCTTTGCGATCCACTTGATGCCGCCAATCAGGACCGCGCCGACGAGTACCACGAGGAGTATGCCGGTGGCCCAATACGGGACGTTCAGATTGTCTTTCAGTATCGTGGCCGTCGCGTTTGCCTGTACCCCGCTGCCGATGCCGAACGCGCAGATAGCGGTCAGCACAGCGAAGACGACGCCGAGCCACCGGATATTGAGCCCCCGCTGCAGGGCGTACATCGCCCCGCCGAGCATTCCGCCTGTCTCATCTTTGACCCGGTATTTGACGGAGATAAGGCATTCCGAATACTTGGTGGCAATGCCGAAGACGCCGGTGAGCCACATCCAAAGCACGGCGCCCGGGCCGCCCGCGGCGATAGCCGTACCGACGCCGACGATATTACCGGTCCCGATAGTCGAGGCGAGCGCTGTCGTCAGGGCGCCGAACTGGGATACGTCGCCCTCGCTGCCTTCATCTTTTGTGAATGAGAGTTTGATTGCCTTGAAAATCTTTTTTTGAATAAAGCCTGTCCTGAACGTCAGGAACACGTGTGTGCCAACGAGAAGAACCAGAAACCACGGTCCCCAAACCCATCCGTTGACAAGTGAAACAATGTCAGTGAACTTTTCCATAGGTAACCTCCGATTGCGTAGTGGGCGTGAACGCCCTTATCCAAAACAGTAATGAAGTGAAAATAATGCATAATTATCATACCACAAAAAGTAAGAAAAGTTCAACAAATCATGTTACAATAAACGCATGACAATATATGAATCAGGCGAAGACTATTTAGAGACTATACTCATCCTTATGGAGCGCAACGGCAGCGTGCGTTCCATCGATATTGCGCACGAACTCGGCTTCTCGAAGCCGAGCATCAGCCGCGCCATGGGAATACTGAAACGCAGCGGGTTTATCGATATAGACGAAAACGGCAGCATTACGCTGACGCAGGAGGGCCTCAAAAAAGCGGCCTCCGTCTATGAGCGCCACAACCTTATCGCGGACTATCTCGAAACGGCCCTCGGCGTCGGGCGCGAAACGGCGCTTGAGGACGCGTGCCGCATCGAACATATTATCAGTGATGAGTCCTTTGAAAAAATGAAAGCCTTCCTAAAAGAATAAATCAGCTTGCGGAAGTGTCGGTAATGCCTTCGGCGGCGGTCGGCGTTTCGTTTCCGCCTACGGGCAGCTGCGCGAGAATCACTGCGAGGAACATAAGCCCGCAGCCGAGTATCTCCCTGCCCGACATCTTTTCATGCAGTATCAGCATACCGCCGATAACGGCAAAGACGGATTCGAGACTCATAAGGATGGCCGCGGCCGAGGGGTTTGCATACCGTTGGCCGACCGCCTGAAGCGTGAAGCCTATACCCGACGAGACTATCCCCGCGTAGAGCAGCGAAACCATTACGGCCTGCAGCGCCTCTGCGGTAAGCGATTCCTTGACGAAAAAAGGGTCTGCGAACGGCGCGCAGATAAAGGCGAATATGCCCGCGAACAGGAACTGCAGGGCACAGAGCCGGATCACGTCCGTCTGGCCGAACTTCGATACGAAATGGTCTATGACGAGAATGTGCGACGCCCAGCCGATGGAGCCGATAAGTATGACGAGGTCGCCGATTTTGATATGAAGCCCCTCCGTGATGCAGAGGAAGTAGAGGCCGCCCGCCGCAATCAGGACGCTGACCCAGGTATTCCAATGCGTTTTGTGTTTCAGGAAGATGCCGAGTATCGGTACGAGCACGATGTAGAGCGCCGTCAAAAAACCGGCCTTCGACGCCGTGGTGAAAACGATGCCCACCTGCTGAGAATTTCCCGCGAAGAAAAGTATCGCGCCGCAGGCCATGCCGCCCTTCAGCAGCTCGCGCACCGTAGCGGGAGCCTGGGAGGGCTCGGCGGTATGTTCCCCCGCGGCTTCCGGCTTCCCGCGCCGCGCTTTCTGTATCGTGTTCATCACAACAATCGTTAGCGCGATGACCGCGGCGCCGAGGATCATGCGCGCGCCCGAAAAGAAAAACGGGCCGACGTGCTCCATGCCGGCGCGCTGCGACACGAACCCCATGCCCCAGAGGAAGGCCGTAAAAGCGAGGATGCTCGAAGACAGCGCTACATTGCGCCGCCGGATTTGCTTTTCTGTTTTTTCACTCGTAGCCATTAATCCATACTATCACGCAGCTGCCCATCGTGGCAATGATTCACTTGCTATTTCCGTATCTCTACGCGTCTTACCTTCCCCGAGATGGTCTTTGGCAGCTCGGTGACGAACTCTATGACACGAGGGATCTTGTAGGCCGCCGCATTCGCGCGCGTGAACGCGCGTATCTCCTTCGACAGTTCCGGGCTCGGTTCGAATCCCTCGCGCAGAATAATGCTCGCCTTGATGATCTGGCCCCTGATGGGGTCCGGAGCGCCCGTCACCGCGCATTCGAGGACGGAGGGATGCTGCTGCACGACGCTCTCGACCTCGAACGGGCCGATGCGGTAGCCGGCCGATTTGATGATGTCGTCCGAACGCCCGACAAACGTAAAATAGCCGTCGGCGTCCCTCTTTACGAGATCGCCCGTATGGTAGAGGCCGCCTTGCCACGCGTAGTCCGTCATGTCCGGATTGCGGTAATAGCCCATAAAGACGCCGAGCCCGCCGGGTGCTATCCGCAGGCATAACTCCCCTTCGCCGCTTCCCGCTACCTCGCGGCCCTCCGGGTCAACCAATACGATGTCGTACATCGGGTTTGCCTTGCCGAGGCTCCCCGCCCGCGGCTCCGTGTAGGGCGTCGTCAGCACTATCGGCACGGTTTCCGTCTGCCCGTAGCACTCCCGTATTTTAATGCCCGTGCGCGTGAGAAATTCACCATATACGGATTCGTTCAGCGGCTCGCCCGCGGACGTCGCGTATTCGAGCGCGGACAAATCATACTTCGGGAAATCTGCCGTCAGCAGCACGCGGTAGACGGTCGGAGGCGCGCAAAACGAGGTGACGCGGTGTTTCGCGAGCATACGCAGCAGCGCGGACGGTATGAGCTTCTCGTGGTCGTAGACAAAGACGGCCGCCCCGACTATCCATTGCCCGAAGATTTTGCCCCAGACAGCCTTGCCCCATCCCGTGTCCGAGAGCGTGAAATGCAGGCTGCCCGGGTGCAGGTTCTGCCAGTACTTCGCCGTCACGATATGCGCGAGCGGATAGGTGTGGTTGTGCGCCACCATCTTCGGGTAGCCCGTCGTGCCGGACGTGAAATACAGCAGCAGCATATCCTCGTTCACCGTGACGCGCGGCAGGCTCTCGCCCGTCATATATCCCGCTATGCCGCAGTCGAACAGCTCCCAACCGAAATCCGGATTCCCCGCATCCGTCCCGATGCGTATGAGGCGCTGCACGGACGGCGATTCGGCCTGCGCCCCCTCCACCGCCTGTATAATATGTTCGTCGTCCGCAGCCATAATGGCGTTGACAGACGCGGCTCTGTTGCGGTACGCAATATCGTCCGCCGTCAGCAGATGGGTCGCAGGTATCGCGACCGCGCCGATCTTCATAAGTCCGACAAGGGCAAACCAGAACTGTACGCGCCGTTTCAAAATGAGCATAACGCGGTCGCCCCTGCCAATGCCGAGGCTTTTGAAATACCGTGCCGCCGCGTCCGAGTAGTCCTTCATCTCGCGGAAACTGTAGCTGCGCGCGCCGCCGTCGTCACTGTCCCATACGAGGCATACGCGCTCCGGCTCCGCCTCCGCGCGCGCGTCCACGCAGTCAAACCCGAAGTTGTAATTCTCCGGGACCTCCACCGTGAAGTTATCCCGGAAATCCTCATAGCCGCTATAATCCCGTATCGCTTTCATCTGTTCCCTCTCACGCTTATTACGCCGCCGGCCATTCCTGCCGGACAAGCGCCACAAAATACTTTCATAATAAAACTATTCTTCTGATAATAAACTATTCGCGCGCCTATGACAAGCGCGCGCGTCACTGGAGTTTCCGTGTTTTTCATAAAATGCATTGATATATCAATAGAGGGGGCTATGCGTCCCGGTCGAAATTTCCTATGGTGATGTCGCGCGACACGGCATAGCGGCCGCCGTTCACCGATGTGACCACGCAGCGCAGGGTATAGTAACCGTTCCGGCGCGC
>JAITEX010000063.1 GCA_031281765.1 Eubacteriales Family XIII. Incertae Sedis bacterium
GGCGCTACGACGATACCGCAGATGGCGCAGCAGGCGGCAGCCGCAAAGATCCCGTTCGGGCTCTACATCTTTACGGGTACGCCCGAAGTGCGCGAAGCGCTGAACGCCAACGAGTATTATGCGGGCGCTGTCGCTTCCGACCTTGAGGCTGACGGCAAGATTCTCGGTGAAAAAGCGTATGCCGACGGCGCCAGGACCGCCTGTATCATCGGCGGCAACAAGGGCGACCTGAATATGGACAACCGCTCCAAGGGCTTCTATGCCGGATTTGAAGGCGCGGGCGGCAAAGTCGTAGCCGAGGAACGCTGCACGGACAATAGCGAAGCGCTCGCGAAGGCGCAGTCCATGTTCTCCGCGAACAAGGACGTCGACGCTGTCTACATCATGGTCGGCGACTACACCGAAGGCACGTTCACGGCTATGGACCAGCTCGGAATCACCGATTGCAAGGCCTACCTGTCCGCGGTCAACGCCGGCTCGGCCCCGCTGATCAAGGAAGGCAAGATTGCCGCCGGTTCCGGCGGAACCACCTTTGCCTGCAACATCGGCCCGACGCTTATCATCAATATGCTCGACGGCCATGCCATCAAGGACAAGGACGGCAATGCTCCGTTCTTCGCCGTTCCTACCTCACTCGTGACCCCCGAGAATGTTGACGCATACATCGAAGTATTCCTTGCGGAGGGCGCGAAGCCCGTCACTCCCGATATGATTAAGAAGCTCTGCTTCCGGACCAATCCGGATGTCTCCTATGACACCTATGTAGAGTCAATCGCGAATGACTTCACGGTAGACGCCATTCTTAAGGCAAACGGAAAATAAGAACAAAATTATAGCTATAAGGGCAGCCGTACTGCGGTTGCCCTTATTTATAGAGAGTGGATATAGAGAGGTGATACATGTTATCTGCGTTATCTGAAGCAACGAATGAAAAACAACCCACACTCAATGAGAAGACTCGTACGCTGATTTTTGGCATCGGCGTGATTATCGTCACCGTACTTATATTTTTTCTGTTCAATATCCTCACGCACGGCGTCTTTCTCGAGTGGTCGAATATCAAAATTCTTCTGAGCCAAATGGTATGGCCCTCGTTTATGGCGTGGGGCATGACCTTCCTCTTCGCCTGCGGCTACACGGATTTGTCCTGGGGCGCCGTAGTCGTGCTCGGCTCGTTCGCGACCGGCGTTTTCGGCAACGCCTACGGACTCGCGGCCGCCATTATTGCGGGCGTGGTGGTCGGCTCGGTACTCGTCTTTATCAATTTCTGCGTATTCGCGTTTACGAAGATACCGTCGTGGATCGCGGGCATCAGCCTTGCGATGGTGTACGAAGCCATTTCCGTACTGCTGAAGACAAATGAAAAGACCGGCCCCTTAGTGGAAAAGGCCTTGGCAAAGGACCTGCAGTTTCTCGCGCGTCTGCCGTACAGCCTCATCATTCTCGCCGTCGGCTTCGTCATCATTTACTTTATATATAATAAGACCTCAATCGGTTTCAATATCCGTTCCATAGGCGGCAACCCGAAGGTCGCGACGGCCCTCGGCGTCAACCTGAAGCGGACGCTGCTCTGGGTCGGCCTTATCACGGGCCTGCTGATCGGCGTCACGTCCTATATCCAGGAGAGTTATTCGGGCTACACGACGGTCAAAACGGGGCTTACGAGCATCTTTCTCATATTCCAGCCGCTCGCCATTGCGCTGCTCGCTGATATTATGCAAAAGCGCATCAACGTGGTCATCGCGGTGCCCATCTGCTCCTTCCTGCTCTACGCCGTATTCAACTGCCTCACGCTCATGCACGTTGAATCCGGGACCCTGCAGGAAGCGATGCTCGCGCTCTTCCTCATTGTCTTTGGCATTGTGGGGCAGCGGAAAGTAAAGGGGGTCGTGAAATGACAGAGACGAAGAATTTGCTCGAAATACGCGGGCTCTACAAGAGTTTCGGCTCCACAAAGGCAAACATCAACGTGGACTTTACGCTGCGCCCCGGCGAGATAAAGGGGCTTATCGGCGAGAACGGTTCCGGGAAGTCGACGCTGCTCTCGCAGATTGCGGGCATTTACGGGCACGACGCCGGCGAGATGTTCGTCAAGGGCGAGCCCTACGACCCTGCGTCGCCGCTCGACGCGAACCGCGCGGGCATTGCGATGGTCATGCAGGAGCTCGGCGTGATAGAGAAGCTGCCCATCGCCATCAATATGTATCTCGGGCGTCTGGACCGGTTTACGACGGCCGGCGTGATAGACCGGAAGCTGCTGCGCAAGGAGGCGAACGCGGTCCTCGAAAAATGGGACCTCCCCTTATTCGGCAAGAACGCGATGCCGTCCGGCGCTATCGAGCATAATAAAATAATAGAGCTGGCGCGCGCGCTTTCGGTGGAGCCGGATATTCTGCTGCTCGATGAAATCACGCAGTCCCTGTCGCATAACAACCGCGACAAGCTCTACAATATAATGAACAAATTCAAGGCGCTCGGAAAGTCCGTCATCGTCATCACGCACGACATCGACGAGATGATTGCCATCGCCGATTCCATTACGGTGCTGCGCGACGGCGAAGTAGTCGGCGATGTGGTCACCGCGGAAACCACGGCGGAAAAGATACGGTATATGATGGTCGGCCGCGAAATCAGCGGCGACTACTACCGCGCGGACACGGCGCCGGATTTCCGGGACGAGGTGGTCCTGAAAGCCGAAGGCATGACCTTGCCCGGAGAAATAGAGGACCTTTCGTTCGAGCTGCACAAGGGCGAGATACTCGGCTTCTGCGGCCTCAGCGATTCGGGCATACACTCCGTCGGCAAGGCGATTTACGGCCTGTCGAAACTGAAGGCCGGCACGGTGCATCTGGCCGCGGACGGCACGCGCATAAGGAACGGCGCGACGGCGCTGAAACGCAAGATGGCCTATGTGCCGAAGGACCGGGACAACGAAGCGCTCATGCTTCACGCGAGAATTGTCGACAACGCGACTCTGCCGTCGCTGAGCATTGTCAAATCTTTTCTTGACTTTCTTTCGCCGCGCAAGCTAAAGAAGCTGTCAAATGAAATGATTGACAAGCTCACGGTCAAGACGACGGGCTACGCGCAGAACATCGACGCGCTGTCCGGCGGCAACAAGCAGAAAGTCAATCTCGGACGGTGGCTCGCGAAGGACCTCGACGTCCTGATTCTCGACTGCCCGACGCGCGGCGTCGACGTCGGCGTGAAGGCCTACATCTATCAGCTGATGAAGGACGCCAAAGCGCAGGGGATAGCCATGGTCTTGATTTCGGATGAACTGACGGAGGTCATCGGTATGGCGGACCGGCTCATCGTCATGAAAGACGGCCGCCCGGTGAGGAACATTGAGCGCGGCGATTCCTTTACGGAGCACTCGGTGATAGAGGTGATGATATGAGAAAATTGAATATCAAATTACAGGACATCGTCCCCATTATCGCGTTTCTGATAGTGCTCCTGTTCTTCACGGTGCAGAGCGGCGGGAGAATGCTGTCGCCCTTCAATCTCAACCTGCTTATCGACCAGTCCATGGTCGTCATACTGATTGGCTCAGGCATGCTCTTTGTCGTGGCGCAGGGTTCCATTGACCTCTCGGTCGGCGTCAACCTCGCGCTGTCCGGCGTCCTCGGCATGTGGGTATCGGAGAAGCTCGAATCCCCCTATCTGATGATAGCCGCCGCCATTGTGGTCGGGCTGCTGATGGGGCTGCTGAACGGCGTTATTGTCGCGAAGCTGAAAGTCCCGTCCTTTATGCTCACCTTGGCAATGCTGATAGGCGTGCGCGGCATCGTCCATTATATCCAGTTCAAAACCGACGTGTCCTATGTGTCGCCGGACCTCTACTGGATGAACGAGCCGGGCAACAAAATCGTTATCTTCCTCGTGATTCTGGCCATTATGTACTATGTCTTTGAATTCACGCGGGTAGGGCGTAATAGCCAGGCAATCGGCGAGAACGAGATTGTCGCGAAATATGTCGGCGTGCGCGTGGACCTGATGAAGATAGTCGCGTTCGGCCTGTCCGGCATGATGGCGGGCTGCGCCTCGGTATTCTCGATACTGACCGTCGGCGGCACGAGCCAGACGATGGGCTCATTTATGGAGATGAAAGTCGCGATGGCCGTATTCCTCGGCGGCGTGCTCGTCACGGGCGGCATCACGGCGCGTATGTACAAGGTGATACTCGGCTCCTTCACGATTACGATTGTCGTCAACGGCTTAGCCATCATCGGCCTGCCGCAGACGGAAGTCTCGCAGTCCGTAGAGGGCGTACTGCTGCTGCTCATCCTGTTTGCGACCATTGTCGCGAACCGGCGGAACGCGCGGCAGGCCGCGATCCCCGATGACGACGCATTGCAAGCGGACGGTTCCGCGTAATAAAAATTTTTCTTTACGGGCGCGCGATAATGCGGTATAATAATACCTGCGCGCGCGCCCAGATAGCTCAGTTGGTAGAGCAGTAGACTGAAAATCTACGTGTCCTTGGTTCAATTCCGAGTCTGGGCACCAGTAAGCGCAAAACGAGCCGTCCGGTCATTTCGACCGGGCGGTCTGTTTTTTTTTCGCAAATCGCTTGCATTTCTGGTTAGCTTATGCTAATCTATAGTATCGGTTAGATTGAGCTAACCCGGTTCGCTAGTTACTATATGAAGGGTCTGCGGTGAAACATGATGCCTTTATCGTTGGCAAAGGTCGGAGAGGACATCTCCATAAAGAAAATCTCGGGCAAGTCCGATGCGCGGCTTTTCCTGAAAAAACTTGGCTTTGTACCCGGCGCGCATGTCTGCATTGTCACAAAGCTCAATGAGAACGTGATAGTGAACATCAAGGAATCGCGCATAGCTATCAGCCGCGAGATGGCGGCAAAGATTATGGTTTGAGTGAAAGGAGAGACTGCCCATGCAAACACTGAAAGAAGTAAAGCCCGGAACGACGGTGCGCGTGGTAAAGGTGGACGGTGAAAACCGGCCCATGAAGCGCCGCATCATGGAAATGGGAATCACGAAAGGCGTGGACGTCTATGTCCGCAAAGTGGCGCCCCTCGGCGACCCCGTCGAGGTGACGGTGCGAGGCTATGAGCTGTCGCTGCGCAGGGCCGACGCGGAACAGATACAGGTGGAGTAATAATTTTGGAATCATTATTTTTTATCAATAAGTTAGCGCCTGCTAACGTACTACGGAATAGAAGTAAGGAGGATATATGAGCATTACCATTGCGCTTGCCGGAAATCCGAACAGCGGCAAGACTACCTTATTCAATGCGCTGACCGGCGCGAACCAATTCGTCGGCAACTGGCCCGGCGTGACGGTGGAGAAAAAAGAGGGAAAGCTGAAAGGGCACAAGGACGTCAAAATCATCGACCTGCCCGGCATCTACTCACTCTCCCCCTATACGCTTGAAGAGGTCGTCGCGCGGAATTATCTGATTGATGACCGCCCCGACGTGATACTGAATATCGTCGACGGGACGAACCTCGAACGCAATCTATTCCTGACCACCCAGCTTACCGAAATGGGCATACCGGTGGTCGTCGCCGTCAATATGATGGACGTCGTCAAGAAAAACGAAGACAAGATAAACAGCGAACAGCTCGCGAAGGAACTCGGCTGCAAGGTCGTGGAGATTTCCGCGCTGAAGGGGCATGGCCTGCATGAAGTGGCCCATGCGGCGCTTGATGCGGCTACCGGGACAAAGACCGTGCCGCAGCACAGCTTCTCCGGCGGCGTGGAGCATGCGCTCGCGCATATCGAGGAAGCCGTACTGCACGATTTCCCGGAGGAGCAACAGCGCTTCTTTGCCATCAAGCTGTTTGAGCGCGACAAGAAAATTATCGAAAAATTAAAGCTGACCGGCGAGCAGGTGGCCCATATAGAAGGGGACATCACGAGGAGCGAGGAGGAGTTTGACGACGATTCCGAGAGCATCATCACCGCCGAGAGGTATACCTATATCGATACCATTATACGGGACTGCGTGAAGATAAAGAACAAGGGCAGGCTGAGCGCCTCGGACAAAATAGACCGGGTCGTCACGAACCGCTGGCTCGCGCTGCCGATTTTCGCCCTCGTCATGTTCATCGTGTATTTCGTCTCGGTCACCACGGTCGGGGCTATTGTGACGGACTGGACGAACGACGTACTCTTCGGCGAGATAGTCCCGCCGGCCATCGAGTCCGGCCTGAACGCGATAGGCTGCGCGGCGTGGCTGCAGAGCCTCATACTCGACGGCATCGTGGCCGGCGTCGGCGCGGTGCTCGGTTTCGTGCCGCAGATGCTGATACTCTTTATCTTCCTCGCCTTCCTCGAGGGCTGCGGCTATATGGCGCGTATCGCCTTTATCTTAGACCGGATATTCCGCCGCTTCGGGCTGTCGGGCAAGAGCTTTATCCCGATTCTGATCGGGACGGGCTGCGGGGTGCCGGGCATCATGGCTTCGCGTACCATCGAAAGTGACCGCGACCGCAAGATGACCATTATAACGACGACGTTCATTCCGTGTTCGGCGAAGCTGCCCATTATCGCGCTGATTTCCGGGGCCCTGCTCCACGGCGCCTGGTGGGTCGCGCCGAGCGCGTACTTCATCGGCATCGCCGCGATCATCTGCTCCGGTATTATACTGAAAAAGACGCGGCTGTTCTCGGGCGACGTCGCGCCCTTCGTCATGGAACTGCCCGCCTACCACTGGCCCACGGTCGGCAGCATCCTGCGCAGCATGTGGGAACGCGGCTGGTCCTTTATCAAGAAGGCCGGGACCATCATCCTGCTCGCGACGATTTTCGTCTGGTTCACCTCGAGCTACGGGTGGGACGCGTCCGGTTTCGGGGCGGTCGATATGTCAGACAGCATACTCGCGCGCATCGGAAACGTGATAGCGCCGATATTCGACCCGCTCGGTTGGGGCAACTGGAAGGCGGCTGTCGCGGCCATTACGGGGCTTATCGCGAAGGAAAACGTCGTCGGCACCTTCGGTATCCTCTACGGGTTTGCCGAGGTAGCGGAGGACGGGGCGGAGGTCTGGAGCGCGCTTGCGGCGAGCTTCACGGCGCTGAGCGCGTTCTCCTTCCTGATTTTCAACCTGCTCTGCGCGCCGTGCTTCGCGGCCATGGGCGCCATTAAGCGGGAAATGAACAATATCAAATGGTTCTTTATCGCCATCGGCTACCAGTGCGTGTTTGCCTATCTTGCGGCGCTGTGCGTGTACCAGTTCGGTACGCTGTTCGGGGGCGGCGGTTTCGGCGTTGCGACGGTCTTCGCCTTCGTGATACTCGCAGGTTTCATCTACCTGCTGTTCCGCCCGGCCAAAAAGAAGAACCGCCTCGCGGAAGCCCGGGCGGCGGCATAGGGCAGGGCTGCCCTACCGTTGTTTCGCCCGACCCCAAAAAGGCGCTGCCTTGAGAAACCCCGGGCGGCCCCGCAAAAGGAATAGGTACAAACCATGTTTGATGCACTACGGGAAAACGCGGGAACGATAGTCGTAGGACTGATTCTCCTCGGCATCGTCGCCGCAATAATCATAAAGCTCGCGCGCGACAAGCGGAAAGGCAAATGCGTTTCTTGTGACTGCGCGGGATGCTCCGGCGCAGAGGGCTGCAAGAAGTGGCAGGTCGACTGACCGGAAAACGCGGACTGCCGTTTCACCGGCCGCGAGCGACTCAATAAGCATTATCCACCCTATACATATACGAGGGGTGCGGAACTATCCGCACCCCTCGCCTCCATCTC
>JAITEX010000098.1 GCA_031281765.1 Eubacteriales Family XIII. Incertae Sedis bacterium
CACAGTCCGATCATGGCGCCGGCGTCGGAAGGCATCTTCAATGCCGCGTCGAAGATCGCTTTCGGCGCGCCCGCCTACGAGCTCTTTCTCGATATGACGGCCGGGACGCTGAGAGAATATGCGAGGGCCGCGTCGGGCGAAACATCGGACGGCGCTGCGGCGGATGAGACTTCGCGCGGCGCACCGGGCGCTGCGGCGGCCCTCATCCCGGGTATAATGGCCGCGCAGGTGAAAAGTCCCGTCAGATGGCAGGAGATCACGGAGGCCCTCGTCGCGGCGGGCGCCGACGCCATCGTTGAATTCGGCCCCGGCAGAATATTGTCGGGTCTCGCGAAAAAGACCGCGCCCGGCGTGACGACGCTGAACGTGCAGGACGCGGAGTCACTGGAAGAAACGGTCCGCGCGCTGGAGGCCGGCGCATCTGCGTTTTCTTAGGGAAACGCTAGAGGAAAACGCGGGGTAAAAACACGCTGCGTATCCGCTGCAAAGAGGCCGGCGCACGAATAATTTGGGTTATAGTAATAAGAGACGTTACCGTCGGTCGCCGCCGGCGGGCGGACAGGAGGATAATATGAAATTACTTGAAGGTAAGAGCGCGCTCGTCACGGGAGGTTCGCGCGGCATCGGCCTCGCGATAGCGCTGGAGTTTGCGCGCGAGGGAGCGCAGGTCGCGATCGCGGACTACGCTTCGGACGAGGCGAACGCCGAAGCGGTTTCCTTGCTCGCGGCCGCCGGCAGCGACAGGGCGTTCGCACTGCGGGGCGATGTTTCGGATCCGGAATTTGCGAAAGACGCCGCCGCCGCGATGAAAGAGACTTTCGGCGGCTGCGACATCCTCGTGAACAACGCGGGGATCACGGCGGACGGGCTGATGCTGCGCATGAAGCCCGAGGACTTCGACCGCGTGCTGCGCATCAATCTGAACGGCGCATTCTATATGTTGAAAGAACTCGGCGCGCTCATGCTGAAACAGCGCAGCGGCCGCGTCATCAATATGTCGAGCGTGTCGGGCGTGAACGGCAATCCCGGTCAGGCCAATTACTCCTCGTCGAAGGCCGGCCTCATCGGGCTCACAAAGTCGGCCGCAAAGGAGTTCGGCTCGCGCGGCGTCACGGTCAACGCCATCGCGCCCGGTTTTATCAACACGCCGATGACGCGGAAGCTCAGCGAGAAGCAGATCGAAAACAGTCTCGCGCAGGTCCCGCTGGGCCGCATGGGCGAGCCGGAGGACATCGCGCAGCTCGCGGCCTTTCTCGCGTCCGACAAGGCGTCGTATATCACGGGGCAGGTCATTCAGGTAGACGGAGGCATCATCATGTGAACGCGCGTTGCCGGCCGCGCGGACAATTGCGGAGTCGTTTGCGGAAGAGGCGAAACGGCCGGAACGTGATGGTATTATTAAAAAAGGAGGAGGGGACATGCTGAGAACGACCGGTGTTCCCCGCAGCGCAGCAAATCACGGAGGCATTTTTAATGGACGGAAAACGAGTGGTGATAACAGGCATAGGCGCGGTGTGCGCCGTGGGCAACGACGTCCCGACGGTGTGGGACAATCTCATGGCGGGGCGGCACGGGTTCGCGCGCATCGAAACGATGGACATCACTGACCACAAGATCAGCATCGGCGGCGAGGTCAGGAATTTTGAGTATCCCGACAAGCGGGAGGCGAAGCGGCTCGACCTCTTCTGCCAGTTCGGACTCGTGGCGGCGGACGAAGCGCTGACGATGAGCGGCATTGTCGCGGGGGACAACGTGGCGCCCGAGCGCGTCGGCGTCTATCTCGGCAGCGGCATCGGGGGTATACGCACGCTTGAAAAAGAGATGGTAAACGGCAGAGAGAACGGCTATCGGCGCGTGTCGGCCCTGCTCGTCCCGATGATAATCATCAACATCCTGCCGGGCAACGTCGCGATCAAGTACGGGTTCAAGGGCTATTCGATGGGAATAGTGACGGCCTGTACGAGCGGCACGAACGCGGTGGGCGAGGGCTGGCGGGCGATCAAGCTCGGACTCGCGGACGTCATCGTCGCGGGCGGCGGAGAATCGCCGTTTGCTCCTGTGTGCGTCGCGGGCTTCGCGAACATGAAGGCCATGTCGGAGGGAACGGATCCGGACCGCGCGTCGATACCTTTCGACAAGGAGCGGAACGGTTTCGTCATGGGCGAGGGCGCCGGGGCGCTCGTGCTGGAGGAGTACGAACACGCGAAGGCGCGCGGCGCGAACATACTTGCCGAGGTCGTCGGCTACGGAGCGAACACGGACGCCTATCATATCACGCAGCCTTCACCGAGCGGCGAGGGCGCGGCCGACTCAATGCGCATGGCGTTGGAGTCTGCGGGGATACGGCCCTCGGATATTTCGTACATCAACGCGCACGGTACGAGCACGCCGCTGAACGACCTCTTTGAGACGCGCGCGGTCAAAACCGTGTTCGGCAAAGCCGCGTATGACATACCGATGAGCTCCACGAAGTCGATGACGGGTCACGCCCTCGGCGCGGCCGGCGCCCTCGAAGCCGTTTTTCTCGTCAAGACATTGCTCGAAAACCGCGTACCCCCGACGGCCGGCTACCGCGTCCCGGACGAGGAGCTCGATCTCGACTACGTGACGGAGGGCGCGCGCGACGTCGACGTGAAGTACGCGATGTCGAACTCCCTCGGCTTCGGCGGCCACAACGGCACGATCATTTTCAAGAAATACGAGTAGCGCTATTCATGATATGAGCGCTATGTTTATATAAATAGTATTTATTAATAATAACAGAGGCGTTTTTATGAGAAGGACAGTTATTGCAGCGATCGCTGTTGAGAGGTGAACACATGAAACTCGACAAAGACGGTATCAAAGCCGTCATCCCGCACCGCGAGCCCTTTCTGCTCATCGACGAGGTCATAGAGCTCGAGCCGGGGGAGCGCGTCGTCGCGTTCAAACGCGTGAGCGCGGACGAATACTATTTCAAAGGGCACTTTCCGGGAAATCCCGTCATGCCCGGCGTCCTCCAGGTCGAAGCGCTCGCGCAGGCCGGCGCCGTCTGCGTGCTCTCGCTCCCGGAGCATAGGGGCAAGACCGCCTATTTCGGCGCGATTGACCGCGTGAAGTTCCGTGGCATGGTGAAGCCCGGCGACGAGCTGCGGCTCGAAGTCGAGCTCGAATCCGTGCGCGCCCGCGGCGGCAAAGGCAAAGCGTCGGCGTTCAAGGAAGGCAAACTCATCTGCTCCTGCGAACTCACCTTCATGTTCGCGTAGCAGCGATCTCTATTATGTTGTATAGAATGGGACAGTCCCTGCGTCTTTGTTTGGGGCAGAGGGACAGTCCCTGTGTCCCGTGAAAAGCAAAGCCGCAAGGTTGACAGAGTCGGCGCGGTCGGCGCGGTCGCAAAAAATCATGGCGGCCCTTATTCGAATTGGGAATATGGTGGGTGGTCGGTATATCTGTTTTCTCCTGATGACCCATCCTACAACATATTGAACTCCCCGGCCTGGCGTGTCTTATTTTACATAGGTGAGACGGAAGATGGTAGCCAGAATGTGGTCGTGCTTATCACCTATGGAATAAGCGGCACAGAACCTCCCGCAACCAGAGATATGGATAATATCGCAAATCACATAGATGACAATTGGACATGCGACCCGGGCGCGGGCTACAGGGTGTTCTACGGTGAAAATTGAATATTTGAGCGTTTTGCGGGCGATCCCCTCCATCCTGGTCACCCCGGGATGACAACAGAATCGGCATCGTGATAAAGACAGAGGGACTGTCCCTGCGTCCTCTTTGCCGGTGACCGGCTTGTTGGTCGCGAGCATCATTGCCCTTGAAGAACAGTTTCCGATTCGCAGTCAGCCTTATCACGAAGTGCTGTTCCTTCTTGTAGAAATACTCGAACATCGGCCTGTTATTATTAAAAAAATCAACACACGAAAAGAAACAGCCCTCGTCTCACGCGCCGAGCAGGGCGGCGGGGACGACGGCGACGCCGCAGGGCATGCGATACGCCGCCGGACCCGTGGTGACGATCACCGCGTCGGTCAGGTCGTCGCCCAGATTGGCTTTGAGCCACAGCAGATTTTTGATATCCTTCTCGTCGATAGTCTGCGCCATTTTTACCTCAATAGCGACGACTTTGGACGCGCGTTGCACGATGAAATCTATCTCGTGGTCGGCGTTGCGTGTTTTCAGGTAAGCGAGTTTAGCATCGTTTACCGAAGCGTAGACGTTCAGGCTGAGGTGTATGAGCGATTCAAAGAGGCGGCCGGTGATGCTGCCGTATTTCTCATCAAATTTCGTCTTGGGCGATTTGCCGTCCGCCAAAGGCAGGGTCAGCTCATCGTAGCCGTAGTCCAGCAGATACGCGGCGAGCGCGGGATCAGCAAGATAATGCTTCGGGGTTCGCTTCAACCGGGCGAAGTAATCCTCTCCGGTAAGCCACATAGGCAGCTCATCGAGAAGCCAGAGGTTCCCCAACGCTTCCCGGTAGGACGAGGTGGTCTTCGCAGACGGTTTTTCCCTTTCGCCTGCAGTCGACGCGTCGAGTATCTCGCTGTAACCTGTATCGGTCGATGTAGCGGCGGCATAGGCTTTGAGCCACCTGAGCAAGGTCAGCGGCTGTCTGATCGAAACGCCCTGTTGCCTGAATTCGTGCGACAGCAAATAGTCAAGATATGTTCCGAGCATCAGCCTGCGCCTCGTCTTGCTGTAGCGCCTTATGCCGGGCAGACCCGACGCGACGATCTCGTTCATGTAATCATTGTAGGCGACGGCGGTGACGCCGCTGACCGGGAAAGTGAAAGGCGCGCTCTGAGACAGTAGGCCGGACAAAGGCACGGCGGGCGTCTCTATCGCCCGTTCCTCAAGTGAAAGTGCGTACATTCGCTGCTTCAGTATCCGCCCGGCGCCGGAGTGGATATCCATATCTGCGTTCGCTATCGATCCGGTGAGCAGATACGAACCCGGGACGCCTGCACGGTCTACTTGCCGACGTACATGGTCCCACACAGCGGGTACTTTTTGCCACTCGTCGATCAGTACCGGCGGCTTTGCGGACGACAAAACGTCCAGGTTGTTTTCGACGAGCTCTCTGTCGCGCACCCGATCCAGCTCGAATACGGTAGCGGAGACGCGCCCGGCGCTGACCGTCTTTCCGACGCCCTTCAATCCTTCGATCGCTATCGCCGGAAGCTCTTGCATGAGGTCCGAAATATGACCTTCTATCAACCTTTTGTATTCTATACCG
>JAITEX010000106.1 GCA_031281765.1 Eubacteriales Family XIII. Incertae Sedis bacterium
GCGGTGTTTGCCCCGATAAGGCTGCGCGCGTCCGCAAGCTGCCGCCCCCAATCCGCGTCCTGCGGCGAGACGCCGAGGCCGAGGTAGGAGAGTGAGGACATCGACACGATGGCGTAGCCGATATTCAGGAAGAAATTCACGAGGACGATGAGCGCCACGTTCGGGAAGATATGCCGCGCGAGTATGCGCACGGTCTTCATTTTCAGGACGAAAGTCGCCTCGATATAGGGCTTGCTCCGCTCCGCAATGACGGCTGAGCGCACGAGCCGTATGTCGAACGGCGAATACAGGACTATCATCACGAGCACGCTGACCCAATACCCGCCCCCGATAATGCCGGCGGCGACGATGGCGAGCAGCAGCGACGGCATTGAGAGCGTCAAGTCGGCGTAGCGCGAGATGATCCAGTCGGCGGCGCCGCCGAACCAGCCCGCAATCGAGCCGAACAGCAATCCTATAATAATAGAGCCTGTAGCTATCACGATGGGCCCGACGAGCGCGCTGCGCGTGCCGGCTATCGTCAGTTTCAAAATATCTCTGCCGAATGAATCCGTCCCAAAGAAGTGCCCGTCCGAAAAGGGCGGGAGTGAGCCTTCCATGATATTCTGGGCGAGAGCGTCCGCGCCGCCCGCCTGCGGGAAGCAGACCCAGAACAGAGCGGCGGCCATCACGGCGCAGGACAGCCATACGTCAACGCCGACGCGCGGGCGGCCTCCGAGGCGCGGGCTTTTTTCGGGATGTGCCGCGCTTTTCTTTACGCGGCCTATACGGGAAGCTTCCATCACGCAGCCGCCTTTCCACGCCCGGCAGCCCGCGACGCCGGATTGATAAAGTAGACGGCGATGTCGACAAGCGCCTGGGACAGGCAGATGAAAAACGCGAGCACGAGGGTCAGGAACTGCACCACGGGCACGTCCTTCATCGTGACCGACGAGGCTAAGAGGTTCCCGACACCGGGAATAGCGAAGGTCGTCTCGACGAGAACCGTTGCCCCGATCAGGCTCGCAAGCACGAGGCCCGTACTCGTGAGTATCGGGCCGGACGCGTTTTTCAGCTGCGCGAACGTGATGCGCAGTGGCGACAAGGTGCGCGCGCGCATAAATACCGTATAGTCGCTGTCCACTTCATTCAGCATGGCGGAGCGCGTCACCTTCATCAGCATGGCGCTGACGCCTATGGTCAGGGCTATGGCCGGCAGCGTCAGATGGAACACCCGGTCGGCGAAAGTATCCTCTCCTATCCCGTAGACGGGGAACCAGCCGAGGATGAGGGCGAACACGTAGAGCAGGAGCAGACCGGCCGCGAAGCTCGGCGCGCTCGTGCCGACAAGGGCGACAAAGTTTATCGCCTTGTCCGAAAACTTTCCGCGGCGTTTCGCGGCTATCACGCCAAAGACGATACCGCAGATAATGCTGAGGACCAATGACACGAGTACAAGCTCAAGGCTGACGGAGAGATGGGAGCTTATCGTTTCCGTGACGGGTGAGCCCGTGCGTATGGAATTTCCGAAGTCGAGATGAGCGGCGTCGCCGACCCATCTGAAATATTGGGAGAAAAAACTATCGTTCAGATGGTATTGTTCCCGGATGGCGTTCAGCGCCTCGGGGCTTGCGCGCCGGGCGCCGACAAGAACTCGCGCCGGGTCACCCGGCGCGAGAAACAGCAGCGAAAATATGATGAATGACAGTACCGTAATAGACACGGTAAACGCAACTAATTTTTTGACAACAAATTTGAGCGCTTCCATCTTCTTATTATACTATCATCACACCTGTCTCATCAGTCCTTTTTGAACAGATAGGGCCAATTTGCGAGCAGGGTGAACGAGTTGTAGTTTTCCGCGGACACGCCCTTGCCGAACGCGATGCCGGACTGCCCCCAATAGATGGGCGCGTAAATCGCTTCCTTGCCCGCGAGGTCTTCGGCCGCGATGACGTACTGCGCCTGGCTTTCGTTGTCGGTAGCGGAAAGGCCCGCCTCTGTATTCTTCAGCGCTTCGTCGTTCTTCCACAAGGCGGGATTGCTTTCACCGTCCGCATACGTGAGCCACGCGTCTATCTCGCCGGGTTCGCCCGTGGTCGGGATATAGCTCATCGTGGCGACAGCCTGCTGGCCGTCGCTGACCTTTGTCAGCCATTGCTCTATCGGCTCTTCCGTTACTTTCAGCTCGAAGCCGATGCTCTTTAGCGACTCCGCTATGGCGAGCACGGCTTTGCCGAGGTTCTGGTCGCTCGCCGGATAGGTGACTTCGGCTTTCAGGTCGGCCGCCTGGTATTTCGATTGAGCGAGTTCCGCTTTCGCCTGTTCGATATTATATTCATAGTGCGTTACGGAGGCGACTTCCTCGTTTGCCTTTGTGATGTCCCACGCGATGGCGTACTGCTCCGGCGCGGTAATGGCCGTGGCCGCCTGCGCGTGCCCTTTCAAAAGGCCGTCGACGATGCCCTGGCCGTCTATAGCGTAGGCGACGGCTTTCCGCACGTGAATATCATCGAAGGGTTTCAGGTTCGGGTTGAACGTCAGGCCCTGATAGGAACGGTCCGAAACGAAGAATACCTTTGAACCCTCGACCGAACTCCAGTCCGCTTCGGAGTCGCTCGGGATATTATACGTAAAGTCGATGTCGCCCTGTTTGAATGCGAGCAGGCGCGTATTGTTGTCCTCGATAAAGTCGAAGCGGATCGTCTGGAACTGCGGCTTTTCGCCTCTCCAGGTTTCCGAATATTCGTAGGTGACATGGGAGCCGGGCACAAACTCGACGGGCTTGTAGGGACCGGTGCCGCTGATAAGGTCCTCGGGGCTGCCGTAGGACTTCGCCGCTTCCACCTCCGACTTCTTCGACACGAGCAGCACGCCCGAATTCGATATATTCCAGAGGAAACCCGGGTGCGGGCCGTCAAGCGTGAAGGTTACTTCGTCCGGGGCCGTGGCCTTGATCTCGTCCACATACCACGGGAAATAGCTCGCCACGCCGGGGGACTTCTCGGGGTCGCGCGCGCGTTCGGCGGAAAAGACCACGTCCTCCGCGGTCACCGCGCTGCCGTCATAGAACTGCGCGTCCGCGCGAAGCTTGAACGTCCATGTCGTCCCGTCTTCGCTCGTTTCCCACGATTCGGCAAGGCCGGGTACGAGCTTGCCCTCGTTTGATACCGCGGTCAGCCCCTCCTGGGAAATAGCCGCGACATAGTAGTCGACGATGCCGGCGTTCTGGTTCAAGTCCAACGTCGCGAGGCTGCCCGTCAGACCGACGACCAGCGTATCGGACTTCTTCGCGTCCGTTCCGTCGGTCCCCTTGCTGTCGGCATCCTTGCCGCTGCAAGCGGTGAACGCGAGCGCCGTGAATACGGCTAACGCGAGCAGTAGAACGCTACGGAAGTTTCTCTTTCTTATATTCTTCATGACATTTCTCCTTCTCAGCTCCTCACCATATATCCGAATCTGCCCGGGCTTATCCGGGACAATTCATATATGGCATATATGCAATAATAACTATATCATATTCCGCGGCTTTCGTCAAAAGGGCCGCGACCGCACGGGTATTATTATTGTATAATAAAGATGTGAAAACTTGTTTCATACATTGGTATGCGCGATTATTTTACGCAGAGGCATGGAGGCAAAGAATATGGACGCAGCTTTAAAAAATGAATACTATACCTATGCGGACTATGCGGAATGGGATACCGACGAACGGTATGAATTGATAGACGGCATTCCTTACCTGATGTCGCCCGCGCCGAGCATCAAGCATCAGGATATTGTCGGCATACTCTACGCAAAATTCCTGAACTTTTTAACGGGTAAAAAATGCAGAACATTCATATCGCCTATAGACGTCCGGCTCAACGCCGACACGGATGACGACACGGTGTTTCAGCCTGACGTGATAATCGTATGCGACAAGGGCAAGATAGGTGAGAAATCCATTAACGGGGCGCCCGACCTCGTCGTGGAAGTAATTTCACCATCGAGTGAAAAGTATGACAGCGGCGCCAAACTCGACAAATACCTGAGCTCAGGCGTCCGTGAATGCTGGATAGTCAATCCCGAAGCCCGCACCGTCAGAGTGTACACCGATGAAGGCGGCGAAACAACAAAGGTCTACCGGGAAACCGATAGTATCGAGCCTGTGATTTTGCCGGGGCTCAGCATCCCGCTCGCCGAAATATTCGCGAATCTATAATGTGTCAGACGTATAAATTGACACACTATTCGAAGCAAGGCGCGTCCGGCAGAACGTTCGTGCCTGAAATATAGACCTGTTGCGGGTGCAGGCTGTAGAGTTCTTCATCGGCTGTGAGGAAGGGGTCGGCATTCAGCACGATAAAATCCGCCCGCTTCCCTGCTTCAAGCGAACCAATTTCGTCCTCGCGGAAGAGCTGCCACGCCCCGTTTATCGTATAGGCTTCTATCGCTTCCGCAAGGCTGATGCGTTCGTTCGGGTTTCTGAGCCATTTCGGGTCGTCCTTCGACGCGAGCGGCGGTTCGCCGTAGGGTCCGGGATTGCCGAGATTGCGCGTGACCGCAATCTGTATGGCGGAGAACGGGTCGTTGTTCGATGAGACGGGATAGTCGCCGGAAAACGTCACCCGGATGCCTTTCCTGACAGCCGTGCCGACGGGGTAGGCTGCCTCCGCCCGCTCCGCGCCGAGAACCGCGAGGTCTATTTGGTCGTACCAGCCCGGTTCCTTGAAATGCCAGAACGGCTGGAACGAGGCGATGACGCCGAGTTCCTGCACCTTATCTATATCCCCGGGACTGACCAATTGAAGATGGGTGATGGTGTCGCGACGCTTGGGTTTACCGGCGCCCGCGCGCCGGGGCGAAGCCACCGCTTTTTCAAGCGCGTATACGGTATCCGCCGTCGCCGCGTCGCCGATAGAATGGACGTGTATCTGATAGCCCGCGTCCATCACCTCTCCGAACGCGTCGGCGAGTTCATCCTTATCCCAGAGCGGTTCCGAGCGGTACCCTTCCGGTTCGCCCTCGTTTGTCTGCGTATACGGTTCCTTCAGATACGCCGTCCTGCCTTCTACCACGCCGTCAGCAAAAAACTTGACCGTCGTCGTTTTTATCAATTCACTGCCCGCAAAATATTCCTCGTACTTTTTTGCCTCATCAAAGGCCGCTCTCACGGCGGGAATATCCGCGTCGTGGTCCGCAAGGGCGCACATATTGACGCGCATCTTCCATTCGCCGCGCTCATGCAGACGCCGAAGCGCCTCCGGGTCGCAAAATTGCGGGGCGATGTGCATAGCTGCCGTATAACCCCATGTCAACATTTTTTGTTGATAGAGCGTGACGGCCTGCTCGGCCTGCGCTATCGTATATTCCGGCCGCGCCCCGATAAGCACGTGCGCGTCCGTCAGCGTACCGGACAGCTCGCCGGTCTCCGCGTCGCGATGCAGTATTCCACCTGTAGGGGCGGGCGTATCCTTGTCTATGCCGAAATGCCGGAACGCGGCTGTATTCATCCAGAGCGAATGGCCGTCCGAGGATTCAAGCACTATCGGCTTTTCGGGCTCTATCTCATCGAGCCATTCCCGGCGGGGACCCTCGGGGTTGCCGCCTGCGATGGAGAGGTAGAAACCCGTGCCGAAATATATGTCGCGGTCCGGATGGGCCTTCACGAAATCCCGGATGATGTCGAGCGTATTATCGAGTCCGCGGCTGTCATAGAGGTATATCTGAAACAGCTTTGTCAGCGCGTCGCCGGGCATATGGACGTGCGTGTCGATAAAACCGGGGAGCACGGCACGGCCCTCGAGGTCGATGATGCGGTAGGATGGGAGATACGCGCCCATGGCGGCCCGGGCTTCGGCTTCGGAGCCGACAGAGAGGATGCGTCCGTCTTTTCCGACGGCCATGGCCTGAGCGGGGCGATGTTCCCAGCCGGCGCCCGCGACCGTATAGATACGCGCGTTCGTAAAGAGAGCGGGAAGCGGCGGAACCGATGGCGTGGGCGGTTCTGATACGGGGCCGGGGCCGGTTTTCTTGGGCTGTTCTGGTACGGGGCTCAGGCCGACGGCAGCGGGCGGTTCTGATACGGGGCTCAGGCCGGCGGCAGCGTCGAGTTTCGCCGCCTGCTCCTTTATGCCGTATTCGGACGCCGCTATCAGCGCCTTCGTATACTCGTCTTTCGTGTTCGTAAAGACCTCCTCCGTCGGGCCTTCCTCCACGACACGCGCCTTGTTCATAACATAGATACGGCTTGCCAGCGCCCGCACCACGGAAAGGTCATGCGTAATAAACAGGATGGCGAGATTTTTCTCAAGACAGAGTTTGCGTATGGTCGCAAGTATCTGGTTCTGGGTCAGTATATCGAGAGCCGATACGGATTCGTCACAGATAAGGAGTTCCGGGGCAGGCGCAAGAGCGCGGGCAATGGCTACGCGTTGACGCTGGCCGCCGGAAAGCTGCGCGGGCTTGCGGGAGAGAAGCTCTGCGGGAATCTCGGCGAGCTTCATTATGCTATCCAAATCAGACGCATCACGTCCCGAGACTTTCAGCGCCTCCTTCAGAATAAACTCCACGGTGTGCGCGGGGTTCAGCGAGGAATACGGATCCTGAAACACGATCTGCGGCGCGCCCGCGCCCGCGTAGGCAATGGAGCCCGCATCCGGCTTTTCAAGCCCGACGATACACCGGGCGAGCGTGGTCTTGCCGCTGCCGGACTGGCCGACAACGCCGACGATCTCGCCCGGGGCGACACGCATAGTCACGTCTTCCACCGCGACAAAGCCCCCGAAATTTTTCGTGACGCCGGTGGCGGACAGAATGGGAGAGGCGGCGGAACCCGGCGCGACAGCGCTGACGGGCGTGGCCGTACCGTCCGGGGTTTGAGACGAAGCCGTGGCGGATAGCGGGGCGATAAGCAGCTTAGTATACTCGCTCCGCGGATTCGCGATGACGTCCGTCGTTGCGCCCTGCTCGACGATTTCGCCGTCCCGTATGACGATAATGCGCCTCGTGCGTTCACTGACGAGCCGGATATCATGGGTTATCATGATAAAAGGCATGGAACGCTTCGCGCGGATGGTGTCTATCAGATCGAGTATTTCACGCTGGGTGATGACGTCCAAGGCGGTCGTCGCCTCGTCCGCAATCAGCGCGCCCGGCTTCGTAGCGAGCGCCGCCGCGATGACTACGCGCTGCCGCATACCGCCGGACAGTTCAAACGGATACCTTGACGCGGCCTCGGGCGAAAGGCCCACCTCGCCGAGCGCTTTCTCGATGTCAAATAATTTTCTTTCCTGTTTCGGGACGCCGGCTTCTATTTGCTTTCCGCATTTCGTCATCGGGTCGAGCGCGGTAAACGGGTCCTGCATAACCATGCCGATAAGCCTTCCTCTGACGGTGCGCCATGCCCGTTCCTTAGCGCGAAGTTCGAACGGCCTGCCGGAAATCTCGTAATCTCCGGCAATGTCCGCGCCGGCGGGAAGCAGGCCCGTGATGGAGCGGACGAGCATTGTCTTGCCGCTGCCGGATTCGCCGACGATACCTACGCTATCGTTCTCCGCGAGCGTGAAGTCGATGTCTTTCAATATTTTTTCGCCGCTTATCGTGACGTTCAGTCCGGTGAGTTTGATGTCTATCATTTTCAGCAGTCCCTCTTTCACAAAACCTCATAGTGGTATAACCATTCTACCATGTACTATTCTGGTATGATATAAACATGAAAACTTACAATTTTGATACCATAGTGCCGCGCCGCGGAACCGATTCGCTGAAATACGACCGGATGCCCCCGCGCGGCCGCGTGTCGGAAGACACGCTCTCCATGTGGGTGGCGGACATGGACCTTCGCACAGCGGACCCTGTGGCCGCGGCGCTGAAAAATCTCGCGGACTTCGGCATCTACGGTTATACGGAACCCGGGGACGCGTATAGGGCAGCGGTTCGCGCATGGTGGCGCGAGCGCCACAGCTTTGATTTCGACGCACGGTCGATAATCGTTACGCCGGGCGTGGTATTCGCGCTCGCGCAGGCCGTGCGGGCTTTTTCGGAACCCGGCGACGCGATACTGATTCAGCGCCCCGTCTACTATCCGTTTACGGAAGTTATTGCGGATAATAAGCGGCGAATCTGCAACAGCCCGCTGCGGCTGACAGACGAGGGCCGGTATGTCCCGGACTTCGAGGACTTCGAGCGGCGCCTTGCCGAAGACCGGCCGAAACTGTTTCTCCTCTGCAGTCCGCACAATCCCGTCGGCAGAGTCTGGACAAAAGAGGAACTTCGCCGCATGGGCGAACTCTGCGCAAAATACGATTGCATCGTCGTTTCGGATGAGATACACGCCGATTTCGTCTATGCCGGGAGCCGCCACACCGTATTCACTACGGTGGACGAATCATTCCGGGAGAACAGTATCGTCTGCACTTCGCCGAGTAAAAGCTTCAACCTCGCCGGCCTGCAGATATCGAATATCGTCGCCGAGGACGCGGCGCTTCGTAAGCGGCTGCGCGACGAGATAAACGCGGGAGGCTACAGTCAGGCGAATATCATGGGCCTTGCCGCCTGCAG
>JAITEX010000065.1 GCA_031281765.1 Eubacteriales Family XIII. Incertae Sedis bacterium
TGCGTCGCCGCTGATTATTCTCAAATGCGTCGGCGAACAAAAAAGTGTGTTTCGCATATATTCCTCCGCAACCTTTCTATTAAAGCATGTTATAGAAAGGGAATCAAGTTCCTATAGTATTAAATGAGTGCTAAATGCCCGTTTTTTTGCGTTCTCAATATTTTTGTTTTTTGTAAAAGATTTTTCTTGATAGGTGGGTTGTTACGGTAAGGGGAAGTAGTGCGTCATGGTTTCGCCGGCAGCGAGCGCGGTTATTATCCCCACCGCGAGACAGGGGCCGAAAGCAAAATGCTCCCTGGCGGAACGACGGCGTGAGATAAGCAGTACGGCCCCGTAGATCCCGCCGAGCAGAATGCCGAGAAGGAAGGCGGAAATCGCGTACCGCCAGCCGAGCAGAAAACCCGCCGCGGCCATCAGCTTCACATCGCCCATGCCGAATGAGTCCTTGACGACGAAGGTAAACAATAAGAGGGGGAGGCTGACGGCAAAGAGCCCGATGAAACGTGCGCCCGGATGCACTTCGGGGAAGACGTATATGGCGGCTACGCCGCACAGCAGCAAGGCGACATTCAGCATATCCGGAATCCGCCGCGTGCGAATATCCATAACGGCAATGGCCGTAAGAATCATCGCAACGGCGATGAGCAGAAGTATTTGTAGAGAGGAATAGGTCGTAAACATATTCCTATTATATTCTAAAATGTATAAAAAATCAAATTACTTTCGAAACTCCGCATCGAGACGGATGATCTCGCGTTCCATATTCTCCTTGTAGGTGCGCATGGCCTCGCGCAGGTCCGTATACTTCACGGACAGTATCTGCACCGCGAGCAGGGCGGCGTTCTCCGCTCCGTCTATGGCAACGGTTGCTACGGGCACGCCCTTCGGCATTTGCACCGTCGACAGCAGGGAATCGAGGCCGTCCAGCGTGGACGACTTGATGGGCAGGCCGATGACGGGCAGCGGTGTGTAAGCGGCCATCACGCCCGCGAGGTGGGCCGCCTTGCCCGCCGCCGCGATTATCACTTCAATCCCGTCCTGTTCCGCGCCGCTCGCGAATTCCTCCGCTACGGTCGGCGTACGGTGCGCGGAAATGATGCGCGTTTCGTAGTCAACGGCAAAGCCGCCGAGGACTTTTTCCACTCTTTCCACTACGGTATAGTCCGATTTGCTGCCCATTACTATTCCGACTTTCATGTGTGAACCCCTTTCTTATGTAAAATAATTCACGCCCGATTCGATGATGCGCGTGTCATAGTTCCCCGGAACGTTTTTATAAAGGTGCGGGCCGGTGCGTTCGATATGGCCCATCTTTCCGAAGACGCGGCCATCCGGCGAGGTGATGCCCTCGATGGCGAGGACGCTGCCGTTCACGTTGAAATCGATGTCCATCGTCGGGAGGCCGTCCGCGTCGGCGTATTGGGTCGCTATCTGCCCGCCGGCTTGCAGGTCCGCGAGAACGGAAGGCGAACAGACGAAACGGCCCTCGCCATGTGATACGGGCGTCAGGAACACGTCTCCCGTATCCGCTTCCGCAAGCCACGGGGACAGGACGGAAGCGACGCGCGTCCGGACGATACGCGAAACGTGCCGTCCTATCGTGTTGAACGTGAGCGTCGGCGCGCCCGCGTCGGCGGGCGTGATTTTGCCGTAGGGAACGAGGCCGAGTTTGATAAGCGCCTGGAATCCGTTGCAGATGCCGAGTATCAGCCCGTCGCGGTTGTCAAGTAAATTTGTTACCTCATCGGCGATAAGCGGGTTTCCGAATACGGCGGCAATAAATTTCGCCGAGCCCTCGGGTTCATCGCCGGCGCTGAACCCGCCGGGCAGCATAATGATGTGGCTTTCCCGTATCGCCGCCGCTGTTTCCCGTATTGAAGCGGAGAGGGCGTCCGGCGTCATATTCCGCAGGTTTACCGTCAGGACTTTCGCGCCCGCGCGCTCGAAGGCTTCTTTGCTATCCGTTTCGCAGTTCGTTCCCGGGAACACGGGGATGAAAACGCGCGGTTTCGCGGTTTTGATAGCCGGAGCCCGCCCGGCGCGTTCATTGCAGGTGATGACGGGAACGCCGCCGGAATCACGGCTATTCGCTGCCGCCGCGGCAATATCCGTCGGGAATACCTTTTCGAGCGGCGCGGCAAAACGGGATTTGACGGAGGACAAGGGTATGCGCAGCGGTTTCGCGGATACGCCCTCCGGGGTGATTTCTATGCTGTCCGACTCTGTCGTGACGCCGATAATCTGCGCGCCTGCGTCGCCGAAGAGGGCGTGTATATCCATATCCGCGTCAAGCTCAAGCAACAGGCTGCCGGGGCTCGGTGTGACAAGCTCCTCGCTTGACAGATTTTCAAGGCGAAAACCGATGTCGTTGCCGATGGCCGCTTTGGCAAGGGCCGCGAAAGTGCCCCCGTTGCCGACGATGTTTGCCGAATGGATTCGCCCGGTTTGTGCGAGTTCGTAGACTTTGCGCATATGTGCCTTGAAGCGCCCGAAGTCCGGCAAGTAGTTTTCGTCTTTCGGCGTATGCACGAATACGAGATGATGGCCCGCGCCCTTCAGCTCGGCGGACACGACGTTTTGCGCGTCCGTCACGCAAACCGCGAACGACACTAAGGTCGGCGGGACGTCGAGGTCGTTGAAGGTACCGGACATGCTGTCCTTGCCGCCGATGGCCGCGATGCCGAGTTCAAGCTGGGCGGACAGGGCGCCGAGCAGGGCCGCGGTCGGCTTGCCCCACCGTTCGGGCACGCTGCCGGGTTTCTCAAAGTACTCCTGGAACGTCAACCGTATGCGCGAGACGTCGCCGCCGAGGGCGGCTATCTTTGCCGCGGAACCCAATACGGCGAGTATCGCGCCGTGATAGGGGCTGATTTTCGAGAGGCGCGGGTCATAGTCCCAGGCCATAAACGTGGCGGTATCCGTATCGGCTCCGGGCACGGGCAGCTTTGCGGCCATGCCGTGCTGCGGCGTCAGCTGGTTGCGCCCGCCGAGCGGCATGAGTATGCTGCCCCTGCCGATGGTGCTGTCGAAGTTCTCGATAAGGCCGCGCCGGCTTGCGCAGCCGAGGTCGCCGAGAAGGGAAAGCAGGTCGTCTTCGGTAGGCTGCGCGTCCGTGAACCCGTCCGGAGCGAAATCGGCGTCCGAAGGAATCTTCATGCCTATGACGGAAACCTTGCGTTCGGGCCTCACGCCGTTGGTGTCGAGGAAGGAGCGGGGCAGGTCGAAAACAGTATCGTCGCGCCAGGTCATGCGGAAGCGCCCCGTATCCGTTACCTTGGCTACGATAGTCGCCTCAATATTTTCTTCGGCCGCGTAAGAGGTGAACCTGTCGGCGTCTTCAGGCACAAGCACCACCGCCATACGCTCCTGGGATTCCGCGATGGCAAGCTCGGTTCCGTCAAGACCTTCGTATTTCTTCGGCACATTGTCTAAGTACACATCGATACTGTCCGCGAGTTCGCCGATGGCGACGGAAACGCCACCCGCGCCGAAGTCGTTGCATTTCTTGATAAGGCGGGCGGCTTCCTCACGGCGGAACAGCCGCTGTATGGCGCGTTCCGGCGGCGGGTTGCCTTTTTGCACTTCCGCGCCGGCTGTGGCGACCGATTCCTCCGTATGTGATTTCGAGGAACCTGTCGCGCCGCCGAGCCCGTCGCGGCCCGTCCGTCCGCCCACAAGGAGTATCACATCGCCGACTGCGGGACGCGCCCGGCGCACGTGCGACGCGGGAGCCGCGCCGATGACCGCGCCGATTTCCATGCGTTTCGCCCGGTAGCCTTCGTCGTAGATTTCGTCAACCAAACCGGTTGCGAGACCGACCTGATTGCCGTACGAACTGTAGCCGCGGGCGGCGCCGCGCGTGATTTGGAACTGGGGTAGTTTTCCGGGCAGGGTATCCTTCAGCGGCGCAGTCGGGTCGCCGGCCCCGGTCACGCGCATGGCCTGATAGACATATACGCGACCCGAGAGCGGGTCGCGTATGGCGCCGCCCAGACACGTGGCCGCTCCACCAAACGGTTCTATTTCCGTCGGGTGATTGTGCGTTTCGTTCTTGAACATGACGAGCCAGTCCTCTTCGCGCGTCTCCGCCGAAGTATCCGTATCTTTATACGGGCGCACCCGCGCTTTCACCCTGATGCTGCACGCGTTTATTTCGTCGGATTCGTCGAGGTCGTCCAAAACCCCATGCTTCTTCAAAGCCTTTGCGCCTATTGTTGCCATATCCATCAGGCAAATCGGATGAGCCGGATCATTTGCGTCCCCGTACACATCCGCGCGCGCCGCCAAATAGATGCCAAAGGCGTCCGCAATCAGCTTCGCGTAGTCGCCGTCCTCTAATTCTATTTCACTCAGTTTCGTCAGGAACGTGGTATGCCGGCAATGATCCGACCAGTAGGTGTCGATGACGCGCAGTTCCGTCACCGTTGGCTCGCGTCCCTCGGTATCCCGGTAGTGCGCCTGCACAAAAGCAAGGTCGTCCGCACTCATCGCAAAGCCCATTTCGGAATGCAGCTCATCAAGCCGGGAACTTGACATATCCCGGAAGCCGGCGACGCGTGCCACGGGCGCGGGATCCGGCAGGTCCATGCGCAGCGTATCCGGCATTTCGAGAGACGCTTCGCGGCTGTCCACGGGATTGATGCAGTATTTTTTTACGGCGAGCCGCTGCGCTTCGGTCAGCGTCCCTTCAATTATGAGTATTTTTGCGTAGCGAACGCGTATATCCTCCGCATCGCCCGCGCCGCTTCCTTCCGCACCGGCCCGCAATAGCCCCATGCATTGCGCCGCCGAGTCCGCCCGCTGGTCGTACTGCCCCGGCAGGTATTCCACGCCGAATACGAAAGCGTTCTCTCCCGGCTTTGGCAGTTCAAGGTAGACCGTATCCAAATTCGGCTCCGACAGTATGCCGCTTATGGCCGCCTCAAACAGCTCGTGCGAAGCGCCCTCAATATCGTACCGGTTCAGGATGCGCACGGCTCCCAGCCCGTCAAGTTCAAGAATGTCCGTAAGCTCCGCCCGCAGGTTCTGCGCCTCAACATCGAAGCCGGCCCTCTTTTCTACATAAATCCTCTGTATCATCGCGTCCCTTTCCTCACTATGTTGTAACTCAATTATACCATCCAAATACATCTTATATCTTTCAAATAGTTGACATATAAGATTATATAAGGTAATATATTTTATGCCAGAATAAGCAGAAGTGTTGCTTTATGCAATATATATTCGATATTTATGCAAAATTATGATATTATTTAACTCTAAAGGAGGGAATGCTATGTATAATATCAGACCTATATCGGATTTACGCACAAAGCTGCATGACATTGAAGAAACCGTCCAGAAAGGAGAGTCAGTGTTTTTGACAAAGAATGGATACGGCTCAATGGTCGTAATGAGTATCGATAAATATGCAAACATAGTAAATCAGATCGAGTTAAAATTAGATGAAGCCGATAGAGTAGCAAAAGAAACCGATACGCGTTATTCCATGGAGGAGGTCTATGCAAAAGCACGTAAAGCGTTGAATGAATAAGCGACAATATGTAGTCAAAATATTACCGACGTATGAAGCGGATTTATTGGAAACGATAGCATATATACGCGATGTATTGAAAAACAAAACGGCTGCGGAAAAATTATTAAATGAGACAGAACGTAAGATATATGAGCGAGCATATATGCCGACAAATTTTGAACCATATCGTTCAAAGAAAAAACGCGAATATGTTTACTACATCATTCGCGTGGGGAATTATATGATTTTCTATGTGGTCATAGGCAATATTATGGAAGTTCGACGGTTGATATACCGCGCTCGCGATAGGGAGAATCTTCTGTAATATAGTATAATAATTAGAGAAGAGGCGGCGGACGGTCTGCCGCAGGAAAACGCAAGAAAGGAGCGCCGGGGTTCCACTCGGCCATTACGTATGAAAGAACAAGTACAAGCAGCGCTCGAAAATATCCGCCCGTTTCTGCAGAGGGACGGCGGCGACGTCGAATTTATCGACTATACCGATGATAATGTAGTAAAAATCAGATTGCTCGGCCATTGCGCCGGCTGCCCGCACGCGCAGATGACCATCAAAGGCGGCATCGAGCGCATACTGAAAGAAAGCATTCCGGAGATCGCGAGCGTAGAAGCGGTCAACTGATTTTCATGACAGAGACAAGCGAAACCAAACGCGCCGCTGTTCACGCGCTTATCGATGAGCGCGCGGACGAGCTGATAGAGTTGCTCCGTGAACTGATCAGATTCCCGAGCGTCAATGCCGCGCCGAAAGAGAATATGCCTTTCGGCGTAGAAGTTCAACGCGCGTTTGACTATATGCTCGGCCGCGCGCGCGCCGACGGGTTTGAAACGGTAAATGTCGACAACTACGGCGGCCATATCGACTGGCAGGGCGCAGAATACGACGAAGCGGGCGAAATGATAGCTCTCGCGTCCGAAACGCTCGGCATACCCGTTCATCTCGATGTGGTGCCGGCCGGGAACGGTTGGTCCGTTGACCCCTTTGCCGCCGAGCTCATCGGCAATAAAATGTACGGTCGCGGCACGACGGACAACAAGGGCGCTGTCGTCGCCGTTTATTGCGCTATGAAAGCCTTGCGCGACGCGGGGTTTATGCCGGAAAAGAACATCCGCCTGCTTCTCGGCCTCGATGAGGAAACGGGTTGGTCCGGCATGGTGAAGTATCTTGAAAAAGTCCCCGCGCCGGACCTCGGCTTTTCGCCCGACGGGGATTTCCCCGTTATCAACGGGGAAAAGGGCATCCTCGATTTCGGTATCGCGAAGAAACTCGAAAAGACGCGCGACAAGGGAATCATTATCCGCAGCATCGAAGGCGGCGTCGCGTCAAATTCCGTACCCGACAAAGCCCGCGCCATCATTATGGACGAAGC
>JAITEX010000149.1 GCA_031281765.1 Eubacteriales Family XIII. Incertae Sedis bacterium
AAGGTGATTTTCTTTTTCATCTTTCGTTCTCTCCCTTATTCATTCTCTGTACTGCGCAGAAGCGCATAACGGTAACACACAGTATTGCTTTACTATTTTACCACAGGAAAGCAGTCAGAAGAGAGTATAATAGTATTATTCATTTTTTTCAGCGATAGGAGGGGATATGATACTGACTGATTTGCTTGAACGGAACGCGCGGGAATGGCCGGGCGACACGGCTCTTGTGGAGCTGAATCCGTTGACGGAGGACGCGAAGAATCTCGCATGGCAGGAATACTCGCTCGTCGAGACGGGACATTCCTCACATTACCGGCGGGAACTGACCTGGAAACAGTTCGATGACCTCGCCAACCGGTTTGCGAATATGCTGCGGGAAAAAGGCGTGCGGCAGGGGGACAAGGTCGCCATTCTGCTGATGAACTGCATCGACTGGCTGCCGGTTTATTTCGGCACGCTCAAGTCCGGCGCGACGGTGGTGCCGCTGAACTTCCGCTATACGTCGGAAGAGATTTCGTACTGCCTTGAACTTTCGGACGCGTCTGTCTTAGTTTTCGGTTCGGAATTTGTCGAGCGCGTCGGCGCGGTGAAGCATGAACTGCTGAAGATACGCGAGTATATTTTCGTCGGCAGGGACTTTCCCGACTACGCGGACAGTTTTGAGGGCTCGGTCGGAAAATTTCCGGCGTCAAAACCGGAAGTTGATATTCAACCGGACGACGACGCGGCGATATATTTCAGCTCCGGCACCACGGGATTTCCGAAGGCGATACTGCATACGCACCGTACGCTTTTGTCCGGAGCGGACACGGAACACGCGCATCACGGGCAGAAAAAACACGATGTCTTTCTGCTCATACCTCCGCTCTACCATACCGGAGCAAAGATGCATTGGTTCGGCAGCCTGAAGAGCGGCAGCCGCGCCGTGATACTGAAAGGCACGGACCCGGGCTGGGTGATGCACGTGGCGTCGGAAGAAAAGGCGACCATCATCTGGCTGCTCGTGCCCTGGGCGCAGGACATACTCGACGCTATTGACCGCGGCGATATAGATTTGAATTCGCTTGACCTCTCGCAGCTGCGCATGATGCACATCGGCGCCCAACCGGTGCCGCCGAGTCTCGTGGCGCGCTGGAAAAAGATATTCCCGCACCATGACTATGACACGAACTACGGCCTGTCAGAATCGCTCGGCCCCGGCGCCGTCCACCTCGGCATTGAGAACATTCACAAGGTCGGAGCCATCGGCAAGGCCGGCCACGGGTGGTCAACTAAAATCGTTGACACGGACGGCAATGAGGTGGAACGCGGCAAGGTCGGCGAGCTTATCGTCAAGGGGCCCGGCGTCATGAAGGAATACTACCGGGACCCGGAAGCAACAGCCGCGTCCCTGAAGGATGGCTGGCTCTACACGGGCGACATGGCGAAAGAGGACGAGGACGGGTTCATCTATTTAGTTGACCGCAAGAAAGACGTCATCATCATGGGCGGGGAGAACCTCTATCCCGTGCAGATAGAAGACTTCATGCGCGAGATGGCCAAGATCAAGGATATAGCCGTCATCGGTATAGCGGAGCCGCGCCTCGGAGAGATAGCGGCGGCTATAATTGAGGTGAAGGAAGGCATGGAGCTGACGGAGGCCGAGGTGAACGAGTTTGCGGCGGGGCTGCCTCGCTATAAGCGCCCGCGCAAAATCATCTTCGACAAGGTACCGCGCAACCCGACCGGAAAGATAGAGAAACCGCTGCTCCGGAAGAAATACGGCGCCGAGCACGTAGTGGCGAAAGAGACGGAATCGGAATAACAGGACGCAAGGGAGCGGCGGGGAGCGATACGCAGACAGCGCTTAGGTCGGCTCTTTGCATCACGGAACAATAATGCTGCATATATATTTTGCAAGAGAGAACATCGACAAAGACCGCTTTATGTACGAACGTATTGGCGAAAGCCTCGCGCGTATACAGGCGGCGTTTAACAGGGTAGTCGACGGCGGCCATCCGGAAACGGGGGACGCGGATAACCGGGGCGGGACGGGCGAACCGGGCGGCGTAGACCGGGAGCCCGCGCCGCAGCGTGTACTGCTCGTCGTCCCCGAGCAGTACACGCTGCAGGCCGAGCAGGACGCCATGACCGCCATGGGGCTTCCCGGGTTCATCGACTTCGACGTCCTCAGCATGACCTCGCTCGGCCGCCGCGTATACGCGGGCGCGGGCTGCAGGGGCCTTGACTTCATCGACCGGTATGGGAAAATCATGCTCGTGACGAAGCTGCTGATCGATTGCGCCACCTCGCTGAAAGCCTTCGGCGGGATTTCTCCCTCAACCGGCCTGGCATCCAAAATCAGCGACATGATTTCCGAACTGAAAAATTTCAATGTCTCACCTCAGGACCTCGAAGGTATTGCCGCGCGACTCGGAGACAAAGACTTGCTCGGCCTGAAACTCGCGGACGTCGCCCTCATTTATGCCGGGTTTGAATCGGAGCTGTCAGGAAAATTATTTGACACGGCCGACCATCTGAAAGATTTCGCGCGCAAAATACCTCAGTCCCCCTATATCGCCACATCGGAGTTGTGGCTGTCCGGCTACGACTACCTGTCCCCGGCGATGAAGGACGCCGTCATAGCCCTATCAAACAAATCTATTGACACAAACATCCTGCTGACCGCGGATCCGGACGACCAGACGTTTTCCCTCACCAACGGGCTGATGGACGACCTCATGGAGCTGGCGCGGGATGCCAGGATACCGGTCCGGCACATACGCATAGACGACAGGTACGCGAAGCCGCTTCCCCCGGCGCTCGCCTTCCTCGAACAGAACCTTTTCTCCGGCAACGCGACGGCTCCGCCCGCCGACTGCGGGGAAATATGCCTGACGCTTGCAGCCGGGTTTTACGCGGAGGCGGAGACAGCCGCTTCGCGCATCTGCAGCCTCGTGCGTGACGAGGGGCTGAAATACCGCGACATCCTCGTACTCTGCAACGATATGCGGACGCGCGTCCCCATCCTGAAACGCGTTTTCGCGGAATACGGGCTCCCCGTCTTTGTCGACCAGCGGCGCGCCGTGGATCACGACCCCGTTATAGAATTTATCCTCGCGTTGCCGGAAGCGGCGGCGGGAGGGCGCGCCTATGCGGACGTATTTCGCCTGCTGAAAACAGGGCTCACCGGCATCAGCCGCGACGAATTCGAAACCCTTGAGAATTACGTGTTGGAGTACCGCATACGGGGCAGCCTTTGGGACCGCGACTTTACATACGGCGGCCCGGACCCCGAAAACCCGGGCTTCAATCCCGCGTATACGGCCGGGGAAATGCAGTCGTTGAACAAGGCGCGCGGCAAAGTCAGCGCCCTTCTCGGCGCCTTCGAACAGTCCTTCAAAAAAAGCCGCTCTGCGCGCGACCGGACGGAAGCCTTGCGCGATTTCCTGACAGAATATATCGGGCTTCCCGAGCGGATACAGACGATGGCGCAAGAGCTTGAGAACGCCGGGAACCTCGAATACGCGGCCGAACTGACGGCGATAGAGGGCGCGGCTTTCGGCCTGTTAGACCAACTCGGCGTCGCGCTCGGCGACATCCCCGTGTCCGCGCGCGAATACGCCGACTGCCTGCGCGCCGGGTTTGGCTCCCTGCGCATGGGAATGCTGCCGACGGGCCGGGACCAGATCGTCATCGGCACCATGCAGCGCACGCGCAGCGCCGCGGCCGCGGCCGTATTTGTCATCGGCGCGAACGATGGGGTCCTGCCCGCCGCCACGGAGGACGACGGCATACTGAACGGTGATGAAAAACAGCGCCTCGAAAGCTCCGGAAATTTTCTCGGGCGGGACGATGACGCCGTCTATTACGAGGAACAGCTTGCCATCTATCGCAATCTCATTAAAGCAAGCAAAAAACTTTACATCAGCTGTTCGGCCTCCGACATGGACGGAAAAGACTTGAAGCCCTCGCCGGTATTCCGCCGCATCGAGCGCCTGCTCCCCGGCGTCGCCGTCACGAAAGACATCATCAGCGCGGAGGATGACCTCGCGCGGATACAATATCCCGAAGAAGCCCTCGCGCATCTCGCGGACCACGCGGTAAACGCCGCCGCCGGGCGCGCAAAAATCACGGCGCCGTGGAGCGATGTGTTGCGGTGGATAGAGCGCAGCCCCGAATACCG
>JAITEX010000040.1 GCA_031281765.1 Eubacteriales Family XIII. Incertae Sedis bacterium
GGACCGTATAATGAAAAGCGATGTGCCGGATATTGACGTGAAGGACGAAACGCTCTGGATGGTCGTGCCGCGCAGGGTCGCGCTGCAGAATATCGATGAGAGCTATGCAGAGGACATCGGCCGGCTTATCCGGGAGGGCAGATACACGAGCCCGCTGCTGTACCAGGAGGACAGGGTTTTGAAGCACCGGCTGAAGGTGCTGCGAAGCCGGCTGCAATACAGCGCGAAGTTCAGAAAGTACTATCACCGGTAGGCCGCGGATTTTGCCCGTACTTTCGTAGGTTTTCGCGTTCGGTACGCCTCGGTACAAATAAAATCTATCGGCTTTGGATTGTTTGACAAGGAAGAAGTATGAGAAACAAGCAAACGCATACATTATCCGGATATATTCGCGCGTTGGCGGACGCGGGGCTGCTCGTTGCTTCGCCGGGCGCAGGGCCGGATCCCGACATCCTCCAGATTTCCTATGATTCGCGCGAGGCGCGGGCCGGCTGCCTCTTCATCTGTAAAGGGGCGCATTTCAACGAGGGCTATTTTCGTGACGCCGTAGCCGGCGGCGCGGTCGCTACCGTGCATGAGGCCGGGTTTGATACGGATGGCGTTTTGCGGGCCGCCGCTTCGGAAGCGGGAATACCGGCCGTCGAGGTTTCCGATATGCGCCGCGCGCTTGCCGTTATCGCAAATCTCTTTTACAACGAAGTCTGGCGTGAACTGAACATCATCGGCGTGACGGGAACAAAGGGTAAGTCGACGACCGCCTATTATGTCAAATCCGTTCTTGACGGGTGGTTGGAGGGAACGGGGCGCAAACCCTGCGCGATCCTGTCCGGCATCGATGTATACGACGGCGTCATCCGCGAGGAATCGCATCTGACGACGCCCGAGACCTTTGAGCTGCACCGGCATTTCGCGAACGCTGTGGATTCCGGCATCGAGTATCTCGTCATGGAGGTTTCGTCACAGGCGCTGAAATACGAGCGCACGCGCGGCATCGTCTTTGCGGCGTCAGCGTTCCTCAATATCGGGACCGACCATATCAGCCCGATAGAGCATAGTGATTTCGAGGATTATTTCGCGTCGAAACTGCGCATATTCCCGCAGTCGCGCACAGCGTGCGTGAACGCGGATATTCCGCAGGCAGAGCGCGTCCGCGCGGCGGCGCGGGACGCGGACGCGGTCGTGACGTTCGGGAGCGCCGGGAGCGCGGATATACGGGCCGAGAACATCGTTTCGACGCGCGAGGGCATTTCATTCGATGCGGTATACGGGGGGGCTGCGTACGAAGCGGAGATGCCGGGAACTGCGCCGCGGAGCGGCGGCGTAGGCGAAGGCGGCACTGCGCAGAACTCCGGCCGGACCGCCTACCGCCTCGGCATGACGGGCCTGTTCAACGTCAGCAACGCGCTCGCAGCGATAGCGCTCTGCCGCAGCCTGAACGTTCCGGAGGAATATATCGTCAGCGGCCTGTTTACGGCCCGGGCCGCGGGTCGCATGGAAGTCATCGCCGACGGTGAGCGGACCATTATCGTGGACTACGCCCACAACCAGATGAGCTTTGAAGCGCTGTTCGCTTCGGTGCGCGAGGAATATCCCGGCAGCAAAATCTCCATCGTGTTCGGTTGCCCCGGCAAAAAAGCCCTCGGCCGCCGCCGCGAACTCGGTGAGGCAGCCGGCAGGCACTGTGACCTCTGTATCCTGACCGAGGAGGACGCGGGCGAAGAGCCCGTCATCGACATTTGCAACGAGATAGCCGGCTACGTGGCCGCTCAGGGCTGCCCCTATGAAATCATAGAAGACCGCAGGGAGGCCATCGCGCGCGCCTTAGACCTCTGCCGCGGCAACTACGTCGTGCTCATTACGGGCAAGGGCAGGGAGACGCGCCAGAAACGTGGCATCGAATATATCGACACCCCGTCGGACATTGACTATGTGGAGGCGGCGCTCGGACAGAGCAAGCCAGGAAGGACCAAAAGCTAATCCCAGATAAGATTCAGCCCGTCGGGTTCATATTCCAGAAACATTTTGTCGGGGCTGATAAGTATCATTTTGCGATTGATAGCCTGACTGATAATAAGACGGTCAAAGGGATCACGGTGTCGAACCTTTTGGTTTAATACCGATAATTTATAACAATCTTCGGGTTCAATGGCAATTAACTCAATATGCAATGTATCCAAAAGCTCAGGGAACATCTCTAAGGTGATGCCATTCATCGAGAGCTTTCCAAGTGAGGTTTTTATTCCGATTTCAATGAAAGAACTCATAGATGCGAAAACGCTATTCTTTGACTCCCATAATATGTCCCTTGCCGAATCGGCGATTCTCGTTTCATCGGTAAGCGCCCACATCAACGTGCAGGTATCCAACAAGTATCTCATAGCCCAAACAGCTCCTCCGGCGTAATCTTGAAGTCCTCGCTCATTTCGATAGTCGCTTTACCCTTGAGAATACCGAGCTGACGATATTCCGAAGGCTTCTCAAAAGGCACTATCATAGCAACCGGCTCTTTCGCTTTACCGTAAAGGACCTTGACTTTTTCACCCTCTTTGACCTTCCCGATCACCTCCGAGAAATTCGCCTTTAATTCGCCGATAGTATACGATAACATGGTGCTTCCCTCAATAATATTCAGAGCGATATTGTTCGTATACATACTATCTCCTTTCATGTTTCTTGTCAACTTGTCAACTAAATAATCGGTTAGAGGACATCGCAACGTATTCCAATTAATTAATATGTTAACATATTCTTCCGGAACGCGTCAAACAAAATTTGTAATCTACCTGGTGTAGATCCGAAAATTTTCGAGCTACAAAGTGTAAGAGAATAAATTTCATGAACTACACAGGCAGCCCCATAATATTCCAGAAAATAGTTCTTGACAGGGTGGGTTGGGGTTGTATATAATAATTAGGCTGCCCTTTGGGGCGGCGGCGCGGAAACCCCGCGCAAAGAACCTTGAAAACCGCATAGAGTAGAGAAAAATGTACAAATAAGACAATGCACAAACAAGCTAAAAAAATGCTTGCAGTGCAGGGTCACGTACGATTCCTAAAAAGCAAAATAAAA
>JAITEX010000129.1 GCA_031281765.1 Eubacteriales Family XIII. Incertae Sedis bacterium
TCCGTATCGCCGAGTATCACGAAAGCCGCGATATGGCGCTCCTCATTCAGCTTGCACAAAGGAAGCGCGCGCTCAAGCCCCGCTATATTCATTTTGTATTCCATCGGAAAACCCTCCTCGACATATAATCCGTGCCTTAAATATTATAATACGCGGCGCGAGGGTTGACAAACGGAGCAGAGAGGGCGTTCTGCCTGCGCTCTCTTGTATACAAAATGACACAAAAAAGAACGTCCCTTTTGTGTTCGCTCTCTTGTATACAAAATGACACAAAAAAGAACGTCCCTTTTGTGTTCCCTTTTGTGTTCTGTGTTGCGGCCGTTACCGGTCCTGGCCGTAATAGGCGCCGGCGCCGTGTTTGCGCAGATAGTGTTTGTTCAGGAGGTCCTGCCTCAAGGGGGGAAGCGGGTCCACGGCGAGATTGTGCCAGGCCATGCAAGCGACCTCCTCCAATACTGCAGCGTTGTGTACGGCGTCCGCGGCCGACGTGCCCCAGGTAAAAGGGCCGTGGGAGGCCACGAGTACGGCGGGTATCTCGTCGGGGTTCTTCCCCGCAAAGGTTTCAACTATCACCTTTCCCGTTTCCCGCTCATAATCTCCCGCTATTTCCTCCTCCGTCATATCACGCGTACAGGGGATTTCGCCGTAGAAATAGTCCCCGTGCGTGGTACCGAGCGCGGGAATGCCGCGCTTTGCCTGAGAAAAAACCGTCGCCCAACGGCTGTGGGTATGGACGATTCCGCCGATATGAGGAAAACCGCGGTACAGTTCCAGGTGGGTATCCGTATCCGAGGAGGGCTTGTACCCTCCCTCTATTACGGTTCCCGTTTCCAGATCCACAACAACCATATCGTCCGCTTCCATACCGTCGTACTCCACCCCGCTGGGCTTGATAACGACGCAGCCCGTTTCCCGGTCGATGGCGCTGACGTTGCCCCACGTAAATATGACCAATCCGTATGCGGGCAAGAGGATGTTCGCTTCGAACACTTCTTTTTTCAATTGTTCCAACATCGTATTTCGCTCCGTTGCCTCCCGGGGATTCCCGGTCATAACGCCTTGAGTTTCCAAGCTATATCGGTCATCATAAGTTCCTGTTCAAGGGTTTTCGTTTCGGTATCCTTGTGGATATGGACGAACTCGACCTCCATGATGCGGGCCCAATCCCGCATAAGCTCCGCGTCGCAGTCATAACTCAAGACCGCGTGATGGGCGCCTCCCGCCACTATCCACGCTTCAGCCCCTGTTTCCAGATTCGGTTCGGGCCGCCACATGACGCGGGCCACGGGCAGGTTCGGCATGGTAAGATGAGGTTTCACACATTCGATGTCTTGTACAATAAGTCTGAACCTGCCGCCCATATCGATAAGCGTGGCCACAATGGCGGGACCCGCCTTACCTTCGAAAACCAACCGCGCGGGCGGTTCCCTGTCGCCGATTCCGAGGGGGTGTACCTCAATGCGCGGCTTGTCCGCCGCGAGGCTCGGGCAGACCTCAAGCATATGCGCTCCCAAAGAGAGGCCGGCGGCCATATCGTAGGTATAGTCCTCCATAAATGATGTGCCGCCGGTAAGTCCCGAACCCATCGCTTTCATGGTGGCCGTCATGGCCGCCACTTTCCAGTCGCCTTCACCGCCATAGCCATAACCCTGCGCCATCAAATCCTGAGTCGCCAAACCCGGCAATTGTTTCATGCCGTACAGATCCTGAAAGGTGTTCGAGAAAGCCCCGCAACCCTCCGCTTCCAGCATACGCAGGATAGCGAGTTCTTCCCGGGCCTGATAGCGCACGGCATCCTCATCAGCCGTTTCCGTTTCATACAAATCCGCATACCGGGCCACAAGGGCGTCTATACCCGAATCGGAAATGTCGTTCATAACATTGACAAGCTCGCCCACCGGCCACGTGTTCACCTGCCAGCCGAATTTGATTTGCGCTTCTATTTTGTCGCCTTCAGTCACCGCGACTTCCCTCATATTATCGCCAAACCGCATGACTTTCAGGGACCGGCTAAAGGCGGCGCCTGCGGCGGCGCGCATCCACCGGCCGATTTTCCGCTGCGCTTCTTCGTCCTGCCAATGTCCGACCACCACCTTGCGGGGTATGCGCATACGGGCGCCGATGAATCCGTGCTCCCGGTCCCCGTGCGCGCTTTGGTGAAGATTCATGTAATCCATATCTATTATTTCATTGGGAATCTCACTATTGAATTGGGTGTGAAAATGCAGCCATGGTTTTTGGAGAAGAGCCAGGCCGTTTATCCACATCTTCGACGGCGAGAACGTATGGCAGAACGTGATGACGCCCGCGCAGGACTCATCGCGGTTGGCAGCTTTGATTGCGTCCGCGATTTCCTCCGTTGTTTTCACAATACCCTTCAGAACGACCTCGCACGGCAATTGTCCGCTCGCGTTCAAGCCTTCCGTTATGATACGGCTGTCATCCTCAACCTGTTTCAGGGTTTCCGGCCCATAGAGAAACTGACTGCCCACAAGAAACCAAAATTTAAAATTCTTTATATCCTGCATAATTATTACCCTCGTATAATCCTCTCACATCCGCGCCGATAACTTATTGTTTCAAAGCGGCAACCGCTGCCTTTTCGATGGCCAAGCCTCTCGTGTAATTGTCCATAAAGGCGGAAAAACCCGCCACATCCGACTCGACCGGCTGCATGAGATCGCCCGCGGCGCCGCCGAATACTTTCTTTTCGAGATACTCGTCCAAGGTCTCACCCGCATCGCGCAGGGCCGCGTAAGCCGCCAAAAGAGCAATGCCCCAGGCGCCGCCCTCTCCGGCGGTTTCCATCACGGCGACGGGGATGTTCAAGGCGGAAGCCATAAGCCCCTGCGCAACGGCCCGCACCTTGAACAGTCCTCCGTGCCCCAGTAATTGCTCTACCTGTACCCCTTCTTGCTCTGTCAGAATGTCCATGCCTGTTTTCAAGGCGCCCATTGCTGAAAACAGGTTGCATCGCATAAAATTCCCGAGGGTGAGACGGCTGTCCGGCATGCGCGTGAACAACGGCCGCCCTTCCTCAAGCCCGGTAATCGGCTCTCCCGCAAGATAGTTGTAGGCGACAAGGCCGCCGCAATCCGCTTCCCCGCCGAGCGCTTGCCGGTACAGGGTTTCATAGAGCGCCGGTTTGTCCGCGCCAACGCCAAACGACCGCAAAACTTCATCGAACAACCCTATCCACGCATCCAAATCCGCGGCGCCGTTATTGCAGTGGACCATGGCAACCGGCCGGCCGGCCGGCGTCGTCACCATATCGATTTCTTTATAGACGGCGGACAGGCCTTTTTCCAATACCACCATCGAGAAAATCGACGTTCCGGCGGAAATATTGCCCGTGCGCTCAGCGATGCTGTTCGTCGCGACCATTCCCGTTCCCGCATCGCCCTCCGGCGGACAGAGCGGAACGCCCGGTTCTATCAGCCCGTCGGGACTGAGAAGCCGCGCGCCCTCGGGCGTAAGCCTTCCCGCTTTCTCCCCGGCCGTCAATACGCGAGGAAGGATATTCTTCAGTTTCAAACCGCAATCTTCCGCTATCAACTCGTCGAATTTGTCAGCCATCGCCGCGTCGTAATTACCCGTAGCGCTGTCTACCGGGAACATACCCGAAGCGTCCCCTATCCCGATCACCTTCTCTCCCGTCAACCTGCTATGGACATAGCCGGCCAACGTGGTCATAAAGGCAATGTCTTTAATATGGCTTTCCCTGTTCAGAATGGCCTGATACAGGTGGGCTATGCTCCAGCGCTGCGGGATATTGAACTGAAAAAGCCGGGTGAGTTTTTCGGCCGCGGGCTCCGTAGACGTGTTCCGCCAGGTGCGGAACCCGGTCAATTGGTTCCCTGCCGCGTCAAATACCAAATACCCGTGCATCATGGCGGAAATCCCGATACCGGAGACCGGCCCGGGTTCCGTGCCGTATCTGCGCCTCACATCCTCCGCAAGGCTGCGGAAACTGCCTTGGATCCCGTTCCATACCTCATCCAGGCCATACGTCCATATCCCGTTTTCGAGCGTACTTTCCCACTCGAAGCTCCCCGCTCCGACAGGGCGGTGATCCTCTCCGATGAGAACAGATTTGATACGGGTGGAACCCAACTCTATCCCGATAAACCCCTTATTCATCGGGTTGCTTCTTTCTCCGGAATTTCAGCCACGGCGGGAATTGCAACTTGGCATTGCCGGCCCCGCGGCGGGAAATGACAATGCTTTGAAGCACGATAAAGAAGCAGAGCATGGCGCCGGTGGTGATACTTTGCCACCATGGCTTGGTAAGCCCTGACGCGACGACAATAGCGGTAATCGTCTTCAGCGACAGCACGCCTAACAGCGTACCTACGACATTACCGACGCCGCCCGTAAGCAGGCTGCCGCCGATAATGGACGCCGCAATGGCGTGCATTTCGATAGGCGCTACGTTTGAGGGGTCGCCGGAACCGTTGTGAAGGAGATACACAAATCCGCCGATTCCGGCGAGCAACCCACAGAGAAAGTAAGAATAGAACCTTGTACGCTTTACATTGATGCCGAGCATCAGTGAACTCTGGCTGTTGCCGCCGATGGCGTAGAGATTGCGGCCGAGCCTCGTCCATCTCAGAACGATAAAGATGACGGCCACGACAAGCAGCGCAATAATCATTCCGAGTTCTATTTTCGCGGGTACAAAATTGCCCGCCTTTCCGTAAGAGCCGATTCCCGGCAATCTCAGTGTCCAATTCTTGATTTCAAGGAAGGCTTCGTTTGTCGCTGTCCTCGGACCGCCGCCGATAATGGTCGATACCCCTTTCGCAAAGAACATCCCGGCCAGCGTAACGATGAACGGCTGCATTTCCAAATAGGATATGAGCACCCCCTGAACAAGGCCAAACGCCAATCCGACGCCTAAGGCCACGCCTGCCGCGCCGATGACGCTCCCGCTGTGGTCGTCAAGGTAGACGATACAGGACAAGGTTACTAACAGATTCAAGCCGCCCACCGATATGTCGATGCCGCCCGCTATCATCACGATGGTCAGCCCGCATGACAGGATGATAAGGTGGGCGTTATTATTGAATATGTTCAGGAACTGCTGCGGGTTCAAAAATCCGCCGCCCCACACGATCATGGCCAAGGCGTACATACCAACGAAGATGGTGACCGTTATAATCAACAATAAATTGGTGTCGGTAATAGGTTCTCTGCGTTTAATTCTCATCACAAATCCCCCGTTTGCACAACTGCCGTATTTTTGCGCAGTTTACTGAATAACAGGCTCGCGTATTTCTTTACCACCGGGGAGCCGATCAGCACAATGGCGATGATAACAACCGCCTTATAGGCTTTGATTGCGTCCGACGAAACTTCCATCGCGTAGAGGGTCGTCTGTAACGCCCTGATAATATAGGCGCCCATCACGGAGCCGACCATGCTGAATTTGCCGCCGATAAGCGCGTTGCCGCCGATGGCCACCGCCAGGATCGCGTCCATCTCGATGTCCAAAAGAGCGGTCTTGTGATTCAGAGAACCCATTCTGCAGACATTGACCGAACCCGCAAGGGCGACGCAGATACCCAGGATAATGAATACTAATAACTTGATCCGGACAGGGTCTATCCCGTTCAACCGCGCCGCGTTCTCATTTATCCCCACCGCCTGAGCGTACAGGCCGAGGTTCGTAAATTTCAATATCAACGCCATAATAATCAAACAGACGCACACGAGGAGTATCGGTGTGGGAATCGGGATTCCCGGGAAGAACGTACCGAAATAATTGGTCAGCGTCTTGTCCGTCAAATCGGGAGACGCGCCGCCGTTTATCCAGTACGCTATATCGCGGCCCGCGGTATACAGTATCAGCGTCGCAATCATCGGCTGGATTTTGAACAGGGCAACCAACGTCCCGTTGAACGCGCCGAACAGCATCGCGACGACGCAGCTTGCCAAGAAAGCAAACAATATCATAGGCAGCGACATATCGTTCGCGCGAAGCACATTGATGAATACGCTGCCGGCTATGGTAGCGGCGGCGCCCACGCTAATATCCTGCCCCTTCGAAGCGGCGGTCACCAAGGTCATGCCGATTGCCAGAAGCGCAAGTTCGGACGCATTGTCTATAATGCTGATAAGGTTCCCCGAAAGGACCATATTCCCGAGATTGTTCTTCACGAGGGCTACCGAGAAGAACGACGGGTCCCTTATCAGATTGAATACAATCAAAAGGAAGAAGGCAAGGAGCGGGATGAGTAATTGGGAGTGCGCGAGCGCTCTTGTCGTAGCCGTGAAACGCTTATTCATGTTCCGCAACATCCCCCGCTATGGTCCGCATGATATTATCCTGTGTCATCTCGTCCCTCGACAATTCCCCCACAACGCCTCTATCCCGCATAACGATAAGCCGGGAACAGGTCCTCAGCATCTCCTCTATCTCCGAGGAGATAAAGGTGACGCTCACGCCCTCTTCGGCTAACTTCAAAACAAGTTTCTGTATCTCCACCTTTGTGCCGACATCAATACCGCGCGTCGGTTCATCCAAGATAAGATACTGCGGATGCGTTAGAAGCCAACGCGCCAGGATGACTTTCTGTTGGTTGCCTCCCGAGAGAGAACCGATGGGAATATCGTGAGACGCGGTTTTGATATTCAGCATCTCAATATACCGGTCCGTATATTCGGCTGCTTTCTTTTTGCTGATCGGCTTGAAAAACCCGTTCATGACCTGCAGCGCAAAGATGATATTATCCCTGACGGATAAATCAGCGAGTATACCGTCCCGCTTGCGGTCCTCGGGCAGGTAACCCATGCCTGCTTTCATCGCGTTTATCGGCCTTTTTATGTTGACGCGTCTGCCGTTGAAATACTTGACGCCGCGCGTGACTCTGTCCGCTCCGAAGATGGCGCGCACGCATTCGCTGCGTCCCGAACCGAGCAGGCCGGCAAACCCCGTGACCTCTCCGGGCATGGTATAAAAGTCAAAGGGCTTGATTCCGGAAACGCTGGAAAGCTCTTTCACTTCGACTAACGGCGTCTGCGATATGGCTTCTTCTTTCGCCAGGCCGTGTACCTTGCTGATTTCATCGAGCTCCTTCCCCATCATTTTGGAGATGAGTTCTATACGCGGCAAGTCCTTGATTTCGTACTCGCCGATAAATTCACCGTTTCGTAAAACCGTCACCCTGTTGCAGATTTCATAGATCTGATCGAGGAAGTGCGTAACGAAAATGATGCCGACGCCCTGTGATTGCAGGTCCCGCATAAGCGTAAAGAGTTTTTCGACTTCCTGCTCATCCAACGAAGATGTCGGCTCGTCTAAGACGAGAACCTTGCAATCCATATCTACGGCGCGCGCAATGGCGACCATTTGCTGCACAGCTAAAGAGCAGTTGGAAAGCTGCTCATTGGCGCCCGCCGGAATATTCAATTTTGTGAGTATAGCATCGGCTCTTTTCTTCATGGTTTTCCAATTCACAACATGGTACTTACCACGACCGATGAACATATTTTCCGCTACCGTGAGGTTGGGGCACAGCGCAATCTCCTGATAGACCGTACCGATGCCCAAATTTTGCGCCTCTTGCGGGGATTTGATAGTAATAGCCTTATCCGTGCCGGCCAAATTGACCTGGCCGGAATCCTTCGAGTAAACCCCGGTCAAGACCTTTATCAAGGTTGACTTGCCGGCGCCGTTCTCTCCCATCAGAGCGTGAATATCCCCTCTGCGCAATGTGAAATCCACCTTATTGAGAGCAACTACCCCGGGAAAGGACTTACATATATTTCGCATGGATAAGACGACATCGTCTTGCATGGACATTCTCCTCTTATGCGTTGTTCTTTGTTTTTTTAAGAAACCGCGGTGCGGATAGGTGCAGAGCGCAGATGTCCCGCACCGCGTAATTCAGCTATAATCAGTCACCGAGTCCGTAGGTATCTATATCTTCCTGGGTGATAGTGGTGGCGTCAAAACCCTTTTCTTCGGAGATGACCTTCTTCTCCGGAAGCGTTTCGCCGGCCTGCAGTTGTTTGATCATCCCATCAATGACGGTTGCCTGGAAGGGGCTGCACTGACCGTCATAGTTCCAATTGCCCGCAAGCAGCTCTTTGAGCGCCCATTTGTTGCAGTCGAAGCCCATGATGACAACGTCTTTTCCGACGCCGTGCGTGATGCCGGCAGCGTCGAGCGCCGCGACGGCGCCTTTGGCCATATCATCGTTTTCGGCATAGACGACATTGAAAGTCTTGCCCGAGTTGATGACGGATTCGACGATAGCCTTTGCCTCGTCCGCGCTCCAGTTACCGGTCTGCTGGACGATCTTGGTCATTGCGCCGCTCGCAAATTCAGCGTCCAATGCGCCGGTACGGCCTTTCTGCGCGTCGGAACCCATAACGCCCTGAATGTGAACGACATCGTAGGTAGCGAGGCTCTGGCCCTTCAGCCACGTTACCGCGGTTTCGCCTTCCTGTGCCATGTCGGAAACAACGGCGGCTTCATAGAGGCCTTCATCGGCATTGACCATGCGGTCGAAAAGGATCACCTTCACGCCTGCTTCTTTCGCATCGTTGAGAACGCCATCCCAACCATCCGTAGAAGCCGCGGAAAGGAGAAGATAATCGACTCCATCGGTAATGAACTGTTTGGCGGCGTCAAGCTGCTCATCGTTGTTGATGCTGTAGTACGTCGAGGCGTCGTATCCGTTTGCTTCCGTAAAGACTGTCTCAAAATCCTTTACGTTCGCCGCGCGATAACCGGACTCAGACGGCGGGTTGTTGATGATGCCGACCTTGATCGGGCCGTCACCGCTTGGGGTATCGGTGTCCGCATCTCCGCCGCCATTGCCACACGCGGCCATTGTCAACACAAGCGACAACCCGATAATCAAACTGAGAACTTTCATTTTTTTCATAGCCTTCTTCCTCCTTTTTAGTGTATGGAAAGCCATACTGCACAGACTATGCCCGTTCGAATCAGTGGCGTCCATCCGAACCGCTTACATCTTGTACTGTCAAGCTTAAATGACTTGTACGTATATGTCAAGCGGTTTTTGAAATAAATTTTACAATTATTTTATAAATATTTTATAAAAAAATATCCCTTCTTTCCGGCATTACGACAGGGATATTAATTGTTGCTATCTTATTGTTTTTCATATCGTGCCTGCGTGCGGCGGCTTCGCCGATTTCCGCTCGACAAGTTTCGGGACAAAGAGCTTCCCCTCCGGCTGTGTATCATGATTTATCATGGTCTGCAACAGCATCTCCGCAACCTGCTCACCCAATAATTGCTGCGGATGCCGCACCGAAGTCAGCGGTACTTCGCACACCCTCGCAAGCTGCGAATCATCGATCCCGACAAGCGAAATATCATCGGGGACCTGAAATCCGTTATTCCGGCAGAACTCCATCATAGATACGGCAATCTGGTCGTTGTAGCACACCACAGCGGTATTATTCTGCAGGAGGGCTATTATTCTATCCTTTGATAACGTGAACAGGGTATCCCTGTCGTTCGTGGAAAACCACAGCGCTTGATATTCCGCCATCAAAAAGCCACAATCGTTGAGGCATTTGATGAACCCCTCATACCGTTTGTGGCCCTGTATATTATCGGACATGAATATCCCCGCAATTTTCTCATGCCCCAGGTGAACGAGGTGCTTCGTTGCCAGATAGCCCGCCGCAACATCGTCTATCGATATACACGGGAAATCCGACCAGGGGTATTTTGCGTTGAAAAATACCAACGGTATAGTGCGTAGACGCACTTCATCGTAGAGCGCCGTATTGGGGTTCGGCAAAGCGCTTTTTGAAGGCTCTACGATGAGCCCGTCGACATTCTGCGCCAACATGCCCTGGAGCGCGCGCTCCTCTTCGGAGACGAGATTGTGCGTGATGGCAAGCTGCATACTGACATTGTATTTGGTCAAGACACTTTCGATTCCCGTCACGATGCTCGGGAAGATATAGTCGCTGAAGTACGTCGATATGACGCCGACGGTCATAATGCGTTCCTTGGTCGCGCCAACGGATCTGACATAGGCGCCGCTCCCGTGTTTGCGCCAGATAATATTCTGGCTTTCCAACTGCGACAACGCGTGCCGGACCGTCTGTCTGCTCACGCCGTGGATTTTGCAGAGTTCGGATTCCGAATAGAGCTTTTGGCCGGACTTCATCCCCTGGGTTTTTATTTCGTTTTTTATCCAATCTACAATTGTAAGGTATTTGATGTCTTTCATTTCGAAGTTTCTCTGTTGCTTAAACCGTATATCCGTGCAGTTATTATTATAATATGTTACCCACGGTATTGACAAATTGTGATACAATACGTACAATAAATTTAAAGCAATTATAGTAAACATATATGTTATATATGTTATTTGATGAAAGGAGCATTGGTATGAAAAAGAAAACTATTATCGTAGCGCTTATCGTTCTGGCATTGGCGTTCGCGGGATTGTCCGCCTGCGGGAAGGATAAGGACGATAGCGCGGGCGCGGATGAAGGCGGAGCGAAAGAGAATGTCACCATCACGGTCGGCGCGTCGCCGACGCCGCACGCCGAAATACTGAACGAAGTGGTCAGCGACCTTGCGGAGCAGGGCATTACGCTGAAGGTGCAGGAATTTACCGACTATGTGCTGCCGAATACCGCGCTCGATGAAGGCGAACTCGACGCGAACTACTTCCAGCATACGCCCTATCTCGATGAATTCAACGCGGAAAAGGGAACGAAGATAGTCAGCATCGCGCCGATTCATTATGAGCCTTTCGGCGTCTATCCCGGAAAGTCAAAATCCCTTGCGGACATACAGGACGGCGCCAAGATAGCCGTGCCGAACGACGCGACAAATGAGGCGCGCGCCCTGCTGCTGCTTGAGGCAAACGGCCTTATCAAGCTGAAGGACGGCGTCGGGCTTGCGGCGACAAAGAACGACATCGCCGAAAACGCAAAGAATATCGATATTGTTGAAATTGAGGCCGCGCAGCTGCCCAAGTCGCTTCCGGATGTCGACTTCGCGGTAATCAACGGCAACTACGCGCTCGAAGCCGGGCTGAACGCGGCGGACGACGCGCTCGCCGTTGAGGCCCAGGACTCTCTCGCCGCGGAAACCTTTGCGAACATCATAGCCATACGTGAAGGTGACGAAAACCGTCCCGAACTCCAGGCCCTCGTCAAGGCGCTGCAGAGCGACAAGGTGAAAGCTTTTATCGAAAAGAACTATAAGGGCGCGGTAGTGCCGGTATTTTAAATGGGTAAACCGATATTGCACATACGGCATCTGTCCAAAACCTTTCCCGGGGTGAACAAGAATGACGAACCGGCTTCGGTGTTGAACGATGTCAATCTAACGATACAAGAAGGTGAGATATTCGGTGTAATCGGTCGCAGCGGCGCGGGTAAAAGTACCCTCGTCCGCTGCATCAATTATCTTGAACGGCCGACCTCCGGCGAAATCATCTTCGACGGCGCCAAGCTTTCCGAACTGAGCCGCAAGGAACTCTACCGCGCGCGGCAATCGATGGGCATGATATTCCAGCAGTTCAACCTGATGCAGCAGCGGACGGCGCTGAGAAATGTCTGTTATCCGCTTGAGATAGCGGGCCGGAAGAAAAAAGAGGCGCGCGCCCGCGCGGATGAACTGCTGAGCCTCGTCGGTATGGCGGACCATAAAAACCACTATCCCTCGCAGCTTTCCGGGGGCCAGAAACAGCGCGTCGCTATTGCGCGCGCCATTGCGCTCAACCCGAAAATATTACTCTGTGACGAGGCGACGAGCGCGCTCGACCCGGAGACGACGGGCGGGGTGCTCGCCCTGCTCCGGGATATAAACAAGCGGTTCAACATCACTATTATCGTTATTACGCACGAGATGAGCGTGATAGAATCCATCTGCTCACGCTTGGCCATTCTCGACGAGACGGAGGTCGTCGAAGAAGGCGCGACCGAAGAAATCTTTGCAAATCCCAGGACAGACGCGGCGAGGAGGCTTTTGCGCAATGTTTCCGAACTTTAACGAATCGACGCTGCCCATGCTGGCCGAGGGAATCCTCGACACCCTGTATATGACGCTCGCTTCGACGCTGATAGCCTATATCATCGGCCTGCCGCTCGGCGTGTTTCTCGCGGCAACGGGCAAGGGTGGCGTGCGGCCCTTACCTTTGCTGAACAAGGCGCTCGGCTTCATCGTAAACATTGTCAGGTCCGTCCCTTTTCTCATACTCATCATTCTGCTGCTGCCGTATACGCGGCTTGTCGCCGGTACCACCATCGGGCCAATCGGCATGATAATGCCGCTCTCGATCTGCGCGGCGCCCTTCGTGGCGCGGCTCGTCGAAGCGTCGCTCACAGAGGTGGACCGCGGCATTGTGGAAGCGGCGTGGTCCATGGGTTCCTCTCCGATGAAGATACTCCTGAAAGTGCTGCTGCCGGAATCCCGCACCTCGCTGTTGCTCGGGGCGACCATCACGGTGGTCACGGTACTCGGTTATTCGGCGATGGCCGGCATACTCGGCGGCGGCGGCCTCGGCGACATCGCGATACGCTTCGGTTATTACCGCTATCAGGGCGACGTCATGATCGTCACCGTCATCCTGCTCGTCATCATCGTACAGGC
>JAITEX010000134.1 GCA_031281765.1 Eubacteriales Family XIII. Incertae Sedis bacterium
TACTATAGGAACTTGATTCCCTTTCTATAACATGCTTTAATAGAAAGGTTGCGGAGGAATATATGCGAAACACACTTTTTTGTTCGCCGACGCATTTGAGAATAATCAGCGGCGACGCACGTAAGAATAAAATCACGATAAGGAAGTTCGCCGGGATACCGCTGCCGGAGGGCGGTGTTTCGGACGGCTTGATTGCCGATGAAAATATCATGATCGGCTTTTTTGCGAAAGCCGCGGAAAGCTATGGCCTTGACAAAGGCGCCACAACGCTTGTCATCGACAACAACCTCATCCTTATCAAGCAGATAACGGCGCCGACGTTGAAAAGGGTGGACATCATCGAAACCATACGCGCCGATTACGCGCAAAGCGGCGGGCATCCCGACGGCAAGGTCTATGACTATGCCGTCGCAAAAGACAAGAACGACGGGAATGAATACACCGTGCTTGCGGCGGTTGCCGAAAAAACGATGCTCGATTCATACCTGAATGTCGCGGACGGGGCCGGCCTCAGTTTGGAACGCATCGACATCGGCGCGAATTGCCGTGCCAAAGCCGACCGCATTGACCTGAACGAGGATATTGCCCTTGCGGGCGAGGCCGAAGAAACCGGCGCCTTTGACGCGCTGAAATTCCTGCCGAATATCGGCGCCCTGCTCTCTTCGGGTTTCCGGAGAAAGGATATGGATCTGCTTCACGCGAATGAGGGGCCGCACAATAAACCTCCGCGCCGCATCAAGCGGTTTCGCGTACGCGCGGCAACGATTTCCGTCGCGGCGCTTATCGTTATCGCTCTCGGAACCTTCTACCTTGCGCAGACAGCGCATCTGCAGGACGAAAAAACTTCGGCAATAGCCTACATGGAAAACGACGAGGTACAGAGGGACTACGACACGGCAAAGGCGGCCATAAAAACGACAACCGACGCGAACGAGGTGTCGCAAGCGCTTGAGGACGCCATGAGGAATATGGAAACCTATCCTCAGCTGACCTTGGCTCAACTGAAACAGATTCAGGACATCGCGGCTGTGCAGAAAACGGAATTGTCAAGCATAGCGTTTGACAAGACCACCGGCATCCTGACCCTGTCATGCGCGACTCAATCCGCCACGCAGGTACCGATTTTCATTTCGAGCCTGCGTTCATCGGGGCTGTTCAAAGATATTGCCTATGACGGCTATACCGCCACAGCGTCGGGCATGACGCTCACCTATACGTTTACGGCGCGGGCATCCGTCGGTATACCGGGCGAGAGCGCGGAGGGAGACGCCCATGCTTAAGAAAACAAAACCGGCGCCGGAACAGGAAACCGCCGCGGAATCCCGCGGACTATTATGGCTCGTCATACGGCCTGTCGCGGCACGCGTCCTGCTCATATCCTTTGCCGTTATCATAGGGGTTTCGGCGCTTATTCACTTCGCCATTATCCCGGCAACCAAAAAATTGTCCGAAACGAAGAAAGAGGTCGCGGCATTGACGGAAAAACGCCGGGACTACGAGAATATAGTCGAAAGCCTGCCCGCCTATGCGGAAAACGCGCGGATAGCGACCTCAAGAATGAACAGCGTCAAATCGAACTTCGGCACAAAGATGGATTCCGAGCAGCTCGACAAATACATCTCCGGGCTGCTCGTGGAAAACGGCATTGCTGTCACTACGTTCAGCATGACTCCCGCCGCGCCGGATCAGACGCCGCCCTATACGCCGGACGATTCCGCCACCGCGCAGAGCCCCGGTGAAAACACAGACGCGGAGGCCGCTTCCCTTATATCGTCCTATACGGTAACGGTCAAAGCAACCGGTACGCTTGACAACCTTTTTAGCCTGATGGATTCCGTGGCTCAAACGCCCGGCATAGACCTGGTCTCCTATGTCTGGAAAAGCGTCGATACGGTCCCCGGCTCCTCCGCCGAACAGCAGACGATTTCTCTCGTATTCAAGGTTTATGTGGTATAACGTGATATAATTTATATCACTATGGACACGAAGAATATTGCTCTGCTAACCGATTTTTATGAACTGACCATGGCGAACGGATACTTCGAATCCGGCGTCGCAAATGACATTGCCTATTTTGATTTGTTTTTCCGGCGCGTGCCGGACAACGGCGGCTTCGCGATAATGGCCGGCCTTGAGCAAGTCATCGACTATCTCGAAAACCTCTCTTTTTCGGAGGACGACATAGCATTTCTTAGAGCGAAAGACGGATTTTCCGAAGCCTTTCTCGAGTATCTGAGGAATTTCCGTTTCTCCTGTGATATATGGGCCGTCCCCGAAGGCACGCCCGTATTCCCGGGAGAGCCGATCCTTACGGTACGCGGGCCCCTTATGCAAGCGCAGTTCATCGAAACGATGCTGCTGCTGCTTATCAATCACCAGAGCCTTATCGCGACGAAGGCAAACCGTATCGTCAGGGCTGCCGACGGCCGCGGCGTCATGGAATTCGGGACGCGGCGCGCTCACGGCATAGCGGCCGCCGAACTTGGGGCGCGCGCCGCCTATATCGGGGGCTGCATGGGTACGGCCTGCACGGTCTGCGAAAAGGATTACGGCATCAAAGCGCTCGGCACGATGGCGCACAGTTGGGTGCAGGTTTTTCCGGGCGAATACGAGGCTTTCCGGAAATACGCGGAGCTTTACCCGGAAAACTGTACTCTGCTTGTCGACACGTATAATGTTTTGAAGTCCGGCATACCGAACGCCATACGCGTATTCCGCGAACTCGACCCGCCCTCAAAAGCGATACGTATCGACAGCGGCGACATCACCTATCTGACAAAACGCGCAAGAAAAATGCTTGACGAAGCCGGATTTGCGGACTGTAAGATAGTCGTTTCAAACTCACTTGACGAGTGGCTGATACGCGACGTACTTTTGCAGGGCGCCTGCATCGATTCATTCGGCGTCGGCGAACGCCTCATTACGGCCAAGTCGGAACCCGTCTTTGGCGGCGTCTACAAACTTGCCGCAATAGAGGAGGACGGCGCCATCGCCCCGAAGATGAAGATAAGCGAAAACGTTGAAAAAATCACGAATCCGGGGTTCAAATGCGTATACCGGCTGTTCGACAAAACGACGGGCCGCGTTATGGCGGACGTCATTACGCTCGACCACGAGGCCGCGCCTGCCGGCGATGATTATGTGATATTCGACCCGGCGTTTACCTGGAAGCGCAAGAAACTTTCGAACTTTACCGCGGTCAATCTGCGCAAAAAAATATTTGACAAGGGTGTGTGCGTCTATGACAGACCGTCAATTGACGAGATACAGGCGTATTGCGCGGGCCAGATCGCAACGCTCTGGGACGAGCTGTTGCGCTTCGAAAACCCGCAAAATTATTACGTTGACTTATCCGATGAATTGTGGCGGCTCAGAATTGAACTGATAGAAAACTATAACGTCGATTGACAAAACGCTCAATCTATATTACTTTGTCAATACGGCTACGCATGAACCGTATGAGGGAGGGTACAGCATGAAATACGATATTACCATCACAAAGACAACGACCCCGAAAGCAAAACCGGATCCGGCGACGCTTGAATTCGGCACGGTCTTTACGGATCATATGTTTATTATGGACTATGACGAGGGTCCCGGTTGGCACGATGCCCGCATTCTGCCCTATGGCCCCATCACGCTTGACCCTGCCGCGGCGGTGCTGCATTATGCGCAGGAAATGTTTGAGGGCCTCAAGACGTATTTGACAAAGGATGGCGGCGTGCAGCTGTTCCGTCCGGATATGAACGCAAAGCGGACCAACAGGACGAACGACCGCATTTGCATCCCGCAGATAGATGAAACCTTCTATGTGGACGCGATCAAGGAGCTTGTCCGTATCGACAAGGATTGGGTGCCCGGAGCGGAGGGGACGTCCCTCTATATCCGCCCCTTCATCTTCGCAAGCGAGCCCTTCCTCGGCGTCCGTCCTGCGTTGCAATACAAATTCGTCATTATACTCTCGCCGGTCGGCCCCTACTACAAGGGGGGGCTTGCGCCGACCAAGATATTTGTCGAGGATGAATATGTGCGCGCCGCTGTCGGCGGTACGGGCCAGTCGAAAATCGGCGGCAACTATGCCATGAGCCTGAAATCACAGGTCAAGGCGCACGAGCTCGGTTTCGCGCAGGTACTGTGGCTTGACGGCAACGAGCGGAAATATGTAGAGGAAATCGGTACCTCGAACGCGTTTTTCGTGATGGACGGCGAGGTGTGGACGGCGCCTTTGTCCGGCACGATACTGCCGGGCATTACGCGCGATTCGACCCTGCAACTGCTGAGGGATTGGGGCGTGCCCGTACGCGAGGAACGCTTTACAATACAGGACATCGCGGACGCCCATGCGGACGGCCGTCTCACGGAAGTCTTTGCGTCGGGTACGGCGGCCGTCATCAGCCCCGTCGGGGAACTGCGCTGGGTTGACAAGGATATGATAATAAACAACAACGAAATCGGCCCGTTGTCGCGGAAACTCTATGACACTATCACCGGCATCCAAAGCGGAGAACTGCCGGATACGCACGGTTGGGTCGTCAAATTATAGGATTGACAACCCGAAGCAGAAAAGATACAAGGAGATGCAAGATGAAACATACCATAGCGGCATTAGTGGAAAATAAGGCGGGCGTCCTCGCCCGTATCTCGATGTTGTTCGCGCGCCGCGGCTTCAATATCGACAGCCTCGCCGTCGGCCCGACGGACGACCAGACCATATCGCGCGTCACGATCATCGTGGACGGCGATGACTATATCGCCGAGCAGGTCACGCGCCAGCTCGCGAAGCTGTTCAACGTACTGAAGGTCCGCAACCTCTCGGACAACGATATAACGGTGCGTGAGCTCTGCCTTATCAAGGTGGAGGTCGATGAGAAAAAGCGCAGCGAGGTAGTGGACATCGCAAAGATTATGGGCTGCGACATCGTCGACATCTCACATACGACGCTTATGATAGAGTTCGATGACCGTCCCGACCGCGTGGATCTGCTCGTAGACCTGCTGTCAAAATACAATATTCTCGAAATCGCGCGGACAGGCTCTATTGCGCTGCAAAAGGGCGGCCATCATCTGCGTTTGGACGACTGATTCAGGCTTTTCCGGAGCAGCCCAGGACGTTTGTGATTTTCCGCTGCACCATGTCCTTGATGGCGGCGCGCGCCGGCTTCAGGTACTGCCGCGGGTCGAAGTCCGCCGGGTTCAGCGCCATATGCTCGCGTAATGACGCCGTCATCGCAAGCCTGAGGTCCGAATCTATATTTATCTTGCACACCGCGCCCTGTGCGGCCTGCCGCAGCATATCTTCGGGTATGCCTATCGCGTCCGGCATATTTCCGCCGTACTTGTTTATTTTCTCGACAAGTTCGGGAATAACGGACGAAGCGCCGTGCAGTACGATGGGGAAGCCCGGCAGCCTCACCTTGATTTCCTCCAGTATATCGAACCGCAGCTGCGGCTTTTGACCCGGCTTGAATTTGTAGGCGCCGTGCGAAGTGCCGATAGCGATGGCGAGTGAATCGACGCCGGTCTTTTCGACAAATTCCTGCACCTGCCCCGGGTCCGTATAGGAATGGTGTTCCACATTGACGTCATCCTCGACGCCCGCGAGCTGTCCAAGCTCACCCTCTACGACCACGCCGTGCGCGTGCGCGTATTCGACGACCTTCTTCGTCTCGGCGATATTATCCGCAAACGGCAGTGAGCTTCCGTCTATCATAACGGACGAGAAGCCCCCGTCGATACAGGATTTGCACGTCTCGAAGTCGGGGCCGTGGTCAAGATGCAGGGCTATCGGAAGATGTGTGTCCTCGAGCGCCGCTTCTACGAGCTTGATGAGGTAGACGTGCTTTGCGTACTTGCGCGCCCCTGCGGAAACCTGCAGAATGAGCGGCGCGCTCTCCTCTGCCGCAGCCTCCGTGATCCCCTGCACTATCTCCATGTTGTTTACATTAAAAGCCCCGATGGCGTAGCCGCCGTCGTAGGCTTTCTTGAACATCTCGGTTGTGGTTACTAATGGCATAATGACGATCCCCTCTCACTTAAGCAAAATACTGACGATTTGATCCGGCGTAGAACCCGCGGGTATGTCGAAGGTCCCGGCCCGCAGTTTTGTCTCGGCGCTTTGCGCATGCATAGCCGTGTTGAATTCCTCTACGGACGCAACGAGCCCGGCGTCCTTCAACGCGGATGCTATCTCACCGCTCGACATACCGCTCTTGACGCTGAACTTGACGACCTCTCCGGCCGCGGGCGTCTGCGTCGTGTCCGCAGGGGGAGTCTCCGTGTCGGACGGCTGCTCGGTGTTCGCGTCCGGCGGCTGTACGGTATTGTCGTCCGCGGACGCGTCTTCTCCCGTGTCGGCCGCGCCTTCCTGCTCCGTAGTCTTTGCGGGCTTTTTATCTGCGGCGCTATCGCTGCCCATTATTGCGTCAATGCGCGACCATATAATAATAATCGCCACGACCACGATGACCAGAGCCACCAATATATCGCTTTTGTTATAAAGAAAGTTTCTCATAGCCTTTGTCCTTTTATCGTCCCGGCGCCGAACAGTAGGAATAAAGCGTTACGGCAATACCCTGCTTCCGGAAATATATTCCGCTCCTACGTAGTTTGATTATAGCACACTTATGTTTCGGTTCCATTACATTCACGCTTCGATTTCATCATATTTCATAGCCGGACGGCGGCGTTCAGTATCATTGATTCTTCGCGCGTTTATAGCTGATTTCGTAGAGGACAATGGCGGCGGCGCTGCCCGCGTTCAGGGACGCTACCCGGCCGCGCATGGGGATTGAAACGACGGCGTCGCACTTTTCCTTGACAAGCCGGGGCAGGCCCGCGCCCTCCCCGCCGACGGCGAGCGCGACGGCGCCCGAAAACTCCGTTTCGTGGTAGTCCACGCCATCCATATCGAGCCCGTAGACCCAGACGTTTTTCTCCTTTAATTCTTCGATACACCGGACCATATTCGGCGCGCGCGCGACGCGCATATGTACGGCGGCGCCGGCCGATGATTTGATGACCGTCGGCGTAACGGCCGCGCTGCGCCGCGTCGGGATGACTACGCCGTGCGCGCCGGCGCCCTCGGCGGACCGGACGATTGAGCCGAGGTTGTGCGGGTCTTCAATGCCGCACAGAAGGACGATAAAGAGCGGCTCGCCGCGGCTCGCCGCGTAGGCGTAGATAGCTTCAAGCGAACTATATTCGTAGTCGGCGATATACGCCGCCACGCCCTGATGCGCGGTGACGCCCGTCTCCCGGTCAAGGTCCCTTTTTTCCACGGAGCGAATCGGCACGCCGGCTTTCTTCGCCACCGCGTAAATTTTTTTGCCCGCCCCTTCGATATTCTTCTGAATCAGCAGCTTTTCAATGGTTCGCCCGCCTGCCAATGCCTCGAGTACGGGATTGCGCCCGTAAATCAGTACGCCGGGCTTTTCGTTTTCGTTCATTCTTTCCCCTTCCTCCGATATTCAAGAAAGCGGTAGCGATAGCCGTTCTCTTCCTGTTTCCCGCTTTCCGCGGCCAACCGGAAATCCGGGTTCAAATCGAGGTTCGGAAAGAAGGTATCCGCTTCGAACTCCGCGTCTATCTTTGTGACGAGGCAGACATCGGTATACGGCAGAAATTCCCGATAGACGATGCCGCCGCCGATAATAAATATATTGCCGGAGAATCCGTTTAGTTTACTCAGCATCCCGCTTGCGGAATGCGCGATGATGATGTCGCCGCGCCATACTTCATCCTCCGCAAAATTCATGTCGCGCGTCAGTACGCAGTTTGTCCGGCCCGGAAGCGGGCCCGACGGCAGCGACTCAAACGTCTTGCGCCCCATCACGCAAACGCCGCCGAATGTTTTCTCCTTGAAATATTTCAGGTCGCCCGGAATGCGCGCAAGCAGACGGCCATCTTTGCCGATAGCCCACTTCCTGTCAACCGCGACTATCGCGGTGATTTCCCGCACAACACTGTCATTCTTTTTCATTGACATGGCTCACCCGGCGTCACTGCTTACACCGCTATCGGTATCCCGCGTATCTGCGGCCCCGTCACATACTCCTCAAAGTTCACATCATCCGTAGTGAAGTCATAAAAATTCCTGACATCCGGATTCAGGGTGAATTTCGGGGCAGGATGACGCTCCCGCGCGATAAGCTCCTTTACTATCGGCACATGGCGGTCATAGATATGCGCGTCCGAAATCACCTGCATAAATTCACCCGGCACAAGGCCGCTGACCTGCGCAAACATATGGACGAGTACGGCGTACTGCATCACGTTCCAGCTGTTCGCCGCCAGTATGTCCTGCGAGCGCTGGTTCAGAATCGCGTTCAGCCTGCCGTCCGTCACGTTGAATGTCATGCTGTAAGCGCAAGGTTCAAGCCCCATTTCGCTCAGGTCCGCGAAGTTATAGATGTTCGTCAGGATACGGCGCGAATACGGCGTATGTTTCAGCTGCCACAGCACGTTGTCCACCTGATCCATCTCCCCGTGCGCAAAGGCATATTTGACGCCGAGCTGATAGCCGTACGCCTTGCCGATGCTGCCGTTTTCGTCAGCCCAACTGTCCCAGATATGGCTGTTCAGGTCATGTATATTGTTCGATTTTTTCTGCCATATCCACAGCAGTTCGTCCACGCAGAGTTTCAGCGAGGTGGGCCGCAGGGTCAGCGCGGGAAATTCCTCCGATAAATCGTAGCGGCTTACCACGCCGAATTTTTTGATGGTATGCGCGGGCGCGCCGTCATCCCAACGAGGCCGTACGACCTGCCCCGCGGACGAGACGCCGTTTTCGATGATGTCCTCACACATCGAAACAAATATATCGTCAGCCTTGCTCATCGTGCGCCTCCTTTGCCGTCCCTTTCATTTTCCGTCAATAATCGCGATAGCTTTTTCCGTAATCCCGTCCGCCTTGTCCCCGGCTCCGGAAAGATGGTAGTAGCCTATCAGCGCTTCAAACGCCGTCGCCCATTTGTACGTAACGGGGTCCGCGTTCTTTGGCTTTGTCGATATTTTGTGGTTGCGCGCCCGCTTCACGAGCGCCTGTTCCTCCGGCGGAAGCGTGTCAAATATCTCTTTGACAACGGCAGCCTGCGCGTCCGCGCGCACGTAGCGTACGGCGGCCCGATGCAGGGCGTCCGCGTGCGCGGCTGCTCCGCTTTTCGCGAGATACGTCCGGACCCGCAGTTCATACGCCGCGTCCCCGACCCACGCAAGCACCGCCGTATTCACGCGCGCCGCGTCAGTCGTCATTGCCGTCCTCCCCCGCTATGCCTTCTATTATACCGGTTTTACCGTCCGGGGCGCGCTGCTCCTCGCCGTTTTGCAGCGCGGCCTTGCCGAAATACCGGCCCGGATTCTTTTCCTTCAGGTATATTACCGCCGCTCCCGCGGCAATCACCACAACGCCGCCCGCAAACTGCAGCGGCGTAATCGATTCGTTCAAAATCAGCCACCCGAAAAACGTGGTCGTGACGGGCATCATATTCGAGAACAGGGCCGACGGCGTGACGCCTATCACCGCGACTGAATTTACATAGATGATGAAACCGATCACCCCGCTCACGATTGCGAGGAAAGCGAGCGCCGACAAAAACTTGACATTCATCATAGCCTCTATCGACGGCATATGAAACACCGCATAGGGCGCGCTGAATATCGTCGCGCCCGTAATCTGGTAGAACGACAATTCTATCGCGTCGTAATTCGCCGAAAGCCGTTCCGTAATAAAATTATAGATGTTCCAGGAGATAAGCGCCCCGAATATAAAGAGATAGCCAATCAGTTTGCCGCTGAGCAGCTCCT
>JAITEX010000171.1 GCA_031281765.1 Eubacteriales Family XIII. Incertae Sedis bacterium
CGCGAAGAAGGCGTCGATGATGACGACGCCCTCGAACTCTTTCTCGTGCTGACGAGTATCGCCATTCAAGCGGATACGTCAATGTTTATCGGGAAGAATCTGATTCGGGAGTTCTTCAACACCAAGTAAAGCGGGATCGAGAAGCAGGCTTATATCCCCGTTTTCCGACAGGGCGCAGCCGGAGATACCGAGAGCCGCTATATTGTAGGCATCGAAGAATGCCGGCATATCCAACCGCGTGGCCACCTGCGTACCGATCACATCGTCCACGCGCAGACGGAAGCGTCCGCCCGTCTCTCTCGAAAAAACCGAAAGGGCTATACCGCCGGAGGTGTCCGCGGCGGTATTTTTTATGCCGAGCTTTTCCGCTAAGCTGACAGACGGCGCGTCAGAGCTTTCAGCTACGGAGACTTCCTCCACCGCCGATACGGGCAGCGAATAGCTTTCGCCGCCGCAGGAGATACGCAGGCACTCGAGCCGTTCGGACACAAAGGGGACGTTCTTTTTTGTGTCCTCCGCGTCATGAGCGGACACAGAAGGGACGTTCTTTTTTGTGTCCTCCGCATCATGGACGGAGACGGGTAAGGCGGCCTCTTTTTCGTCCGGAACCGCCCCGGGCGCGGATGCGACCGGCGCTACGGGCGCGGATGCGACCGGGGCGGGCGAAGCCGCCGGCGGTTCCTGCGTCTGCGCCGTCGCAGGTTCGTATCCCGGCATGGACCCGATAAACGACACGGATTCGACGGACAGCGTCCCCTTCATGAGTTTTTCAAGCTGTTCACGGAACATCGTTGTCTCGAGGGCGAGATAAAAACCGTTTTCCTTGATGTATTCGGCCGCCTCGGGGTCATTTTTCGCCTCCTCAGGAAAGACCGCCAGCACCGTGCCGATTTTCGTAAGCTTCTCGGTAAGCATATACGCGCGCACGTTCTCCATGCGTGAGTCCTCGTAGAAATAGATATGGAGGATAAACCGGCCCGGGGTTCCGGACGCCGCAGGCGCGGGTTCGGACGCCGGTACGGGAGCCGGAGCGGTCAAAACTTCCGGCGCCGCGATCTCTGCCGTCAGGTTTTTCAGGTACGCCCTCAGCGCGTCCGCGTTTTCCGTTTTCGGTTCGCCGTTTTGTATCTTATCAACCTCACAGCCGATATATTCCGCAACCTTCACGGCGGCGTCGGCAAGCCGGCCCGCCTCTTCTTCCGTCAGGCTTGCGGCCGATACCGCCGCAAACAGGTTCTCGGTCTCGGCGGCAATATCCGCTATCAGGTCAAACCGCATCATATCCGACGAATTTTTTATCGTCGCCATTATGCGCTGCATCTCCGCGTCTCCCGCGCGCGAAAACGAACCGGCCGTCTTGGCTTCCCGCAGCATGGCCGTCAGGCGGCCGAGCAGGGTCGTCGTCTCAAAGGTATAGAGTTCTAAAACCGAATCGTCATAGGTACTATCCGCCATAAGCCTTCGCCGTCACCTCTCCGCTGTCGCAAGCGTCTCCGCAAATATGCCGAGCCCCGCTTCTATCTCATCGTCCGTAATAATGAGCGGCGGCAGAAACCTGATTTTCTCCTTCGCCGTCAATACGAGCAAACCGTTCTTCAGGCACGCGGCGGCTACCCGCTTCGCGTCCGCGTTTGTGAGCGATACGCCGATCATCAGGCCGATGCCGCTGATGTCCGCAACGCCGTCCATGCCGGTCAGCTTTTCCTTGAACAGCTCCCCCTTCCGTCGCACTTCCGCGAGGAAATCATCCTGTATGCGCGACAGGACATAGTCCGCTCCCGCGCAGACGACGGGGTTGCCGCCATAGGTGGAGCCATGGTCGCCGGGCTTCAGCGTATCCTTTGTCCGTTCGCCGAACAGTATGCCGCCGAGCGGCAATCCGCCGCCCATTCCCTTGGCCACCGTCACAATATCGGGTTTTACGCCGAAATATTCATATGCCATAAACCGGCCCGTACGCGCCACGCCCGTCTGGACTTCGTCGGCAATCAGCAGAATGTCCCGCTCCGCGCAGACGCGCGCAATCTCCGCTACATAGTCGGCGTCGAGCACGTTCACGCCGCTTTCTCCCTGCACAAATTCTATCATTATCGCGCAGGTGCGGTCCGATAGTTTAGCGTAGAGGGAATCGATGTCGTTCGGTTTCGCGTAGGCAAAGCCCTGCAGGAGCGGAGAAAAATCCTTGTGGAAGGACTCCTGTCCCGTAGCCGTGATCGTCGCCATCGTGCGCCCGTGGAACGAACCGTCGAGCGTCACTATCTCGCTGCGCCCGCCGCGCCCGCTCATGCCGTACTTCCGCGCGGCCTTTATCGCGCCCTCGTTCGCCTCCGCGCCCGAATTGCAGAAAAACATATTCGCCATGCCGGACAGCTTCGTCATCTTCTCGGCGGCCGCGGCACAGGGTTCATTGTAAAACAGGTTTGACGTATGCTGCAGCTTCGCGGCCTGTTCCGCCACAGCCGCCGCCCAGCCCGGGTCGCTGAAGCCGAGGATATTCACGCCGATGCCCGACGTGAAGTCTATCCACTCCTCACCCGCCGGGCCGTAGGCTCGCGCCCCGCGCCCGCTTATGATAGCCGCGTCGTAACGCGCATAGGTATTCGCCGTATAGGTATCCTCTAATCTTTTTATCGTTTCAAAATCCATGCTCATCTCCCTTGTCACCGTATAGCCATATCGCGGCGGGCATTATACCGGAAAATACGCCCGCGTCCCGCGCCTACCTTCGTATCAGGGTCCCGATGCCGCTGTCGCTGAACAGTTCCAACAGTATCGAATGTTCGAGCCGCCCGTCGATAATGACCGCGCTCGCCACGCCCTTTTCTATCGCCTTCGTGCACGCCTCTATCTTTGGCAGCATTCCGCCGGACAGGATGCCCGCGTCCCGCAGAGACGGAATACCGGAAAGCGCAATATCCGTAATCAGGCTGTCCTCGTCGGACGGGTCTTTCAGTATGCCGCGAATGTCCGTCAGCATAATGAGCTTTTCCGCGCCGAGCGCCGCCGCGATCTCACCGGCCGCGGTGTCAGCGTTGATATTATACACCCGGCCCGCCTCGTCAACGCCGACCGTCGCGATAACGGGAATAAACCCCTCTTCGAGAAGCAGCCGCACAGCGGACACGTCCGTCTCAACGATGTCGCCCACATACCCGAGGTCGGCGTGCGTGGTCTTCTTGACCTTCAGCATCGCGCCGTCCACGCCGGACAGGCCCACCGCCCTTCCGCGCGACCGGTGCACGAGCGACACGAGGCTTTTGTTCACCTTTCCCGCAAGCACCATCGAGACCACGTCGGCCGTCTCCTCATCCGTATACCGGAGCCCGTCGACAAAGACGCTTTCCTTGCCGAGAGCCTCAAGCGTGGCGCTTATTTCAGGCCCGCCGCCATGCACGAGCACTATCCTCATACCGACGAGCGACAGCAGGACGATGTCGCGCATCACGGATTTCTTCAATTTTTCGTCCGTCATGGCCGCACCCCCGTATTTGACCACTATCGTCTTGCCGTCATATTTCTGTATATACGGCAGCGCCTCTATCAGTATATTTGCCCGTTCGATTCTCTGCTGCATCAGTCCAAAAGCCCCTTCTTCTCATCAATGCCGAGCATACTGTTCAGGCACTGCACAGCGGCGCCAGCCGCCCCTTTGCCGAGATTGTCGTACCTCGCCGTCAGCGTGATTCGCTCCTCGTTCCCGTTGATGCTGATTTCCACGTCGTTCCGGCCCGCATAGGCCGCGGCGCTCAGGTAGCCGTCCCCGGGCACTGCGCCCTCCCGCCTGACCGTGATAAAATCCTCTTTCGCATAATAATCTTCAAGAGCCGCCCTGACGTCTGACGCGCCCGCGCCGTCCGCGAGCTGCTCCCGGAACAGTCCGGTGACCACCTCTATCCCGCTGAAATAATCAGCGACATGGGGCGTGAAAACCGGCTCGCGTTCACAGAGCGCATACTTTTTCATTTCCGGCAGATGCTTGTGCCGCTGCCCAAGCGCGTACTGCCGCGGCGCGCTGAATTCCGCAGCCCTGCCCGCGCTTTCATATTCGGCTATCATCGCTTTGCCGCCGCCGCTGTAACCGGTCACGGAGTGCGCGATAAACGGATGGCCTTTCCGGACGATACCGGATTCGACGAGCGGCCGCGCGAGCAGGATGAAGCCCGTCGCGTGGCAGCCCGGCACGGCGACCCGGTTTGCGCCCGCTATGCGTTCGCGCTGCGCGGCCCCGAGCTCCGGCAGCCCGTAGACCCACGCGGGGTCCACGCGGTGTACCGTCGACGCGTCGATAAGGCGCGCGTCCGTCGGCGCACGCGCGGCAATCTTAGCGGATTCTGTGTCCGGGAGGCAGAGTACCGAAACGTCCGCAGCCCGAATTTGCGCGAGCCGCGCGTCCTCGTCCTTGCGCGCCTCACCCGTCAGCTCCGTTATTTCAATATCGTCCCGCTCCGCCAGCAAAGACGTGATGCGCAGCCCCGTCGTCCCCGAGCTTCCGTCAATAAAAATTGTGTACATACCTTACCTCGAATATTGATTATATCATGGTACGTTTATTTTGATGTATAATATCTTTTATGAAACTTAAATTTATTACACGAAAAAGAATGGCTATGATAGCGGCGCTCGGCGTGATGATGCTGGCGATGGCGGCGCTTGCCGCATGTACGCCCGCGAAAGCGGATAGCCCCTTAACGGTGAAAGCGCCGGTCCATACGGCCGTGCTGAAAAGCGATTTGCCGCTTACGCCGGCCCAGAGTGAGTCGAAATACGCGTATGTGGTTTCGGCGTCCGGCTATCCGGGCGGAAACTTTGATGTGGGCGAGACGGAAGAGAAGCTCCCGAATCCGATAGACGCTGTTATCCGCGTACTTGCGGACGTCACAAATTCCGGCATCAAGTATGACCTCTGCGCCATTGAGGCGGGGGCCGACGCGCTGACCGCGCCGACAGAGGCCATGGCTATTATCGCCGTAAACGACTATGAGCAAAGAAAAGCTCTGCAGGTCTTTGAATCCTCGGCAAAGGAATTCAGCGACATGGATGTCTCCGTCGCGATAACGCAGACCGTCGTCCCCGGGTACGCCGTTTCGGCCGATGACGCGAGCAAGGTCGTGACACAGCTCTCGAGTTTGACGGGCAACGATTTCACGCAGGACAACGAGGGGCTTTCCGGCGTCTTTACCGGCCGCGTATCCCTGAAGCCGGACCACTTTGTCTGCGACGTTTCCATTATCGGCTCGGACGCTCAGGCTGTCGACAGAGTCTCCGGCGAATGCATCGGCATCGAGGCCCTGTCCGGAATACCGCTACAACGCGTCACCTAGATGTGCGCCGGCGGCTAATGTGTTAAACTACTATAATAGAATATGTTAGGGTACAAAGGAGGAACATTATGATTGACATTACATTTTACCGCTGCAATCACTGCGGCAATATCTTCGAAGTCGTGAAAGACGCGGGCGTGACGCCGCTCTGCTGCGGCGAACCGATGGAGAAGCTTGCCGCCAACACGACGGACGCGGCCGTCGAAAAGCACGTCCCCGTCATCGAGAAAGACGGCGACACGGTTACCGTCAAAGTCGGTTCCGTACCGCACCCGATGCTCGAGGAACATTACATCCAGTGGGTCGTCATTGCGCAGAACGGCCTTATTCAGCGCGCGGCGCTGAAGCCGGGCGGCGCGCCCGAGGCTACGTTCAAGATAGCCGACGCGGACGCCCCCGTGACCGCCTACGAATACTGCAACCTGCACGGTCTCTGGGCCGCGGAAGCATAAGCGCATTTCAACAGTACAAAAAGTGCACGCATAACGGAGGCGGGGCTCAGGCCCCGCCTCCGTTCAGTATTTCGTTGCGTATGGGGACAGTCCCCTCGCGATCATGCGCTCTTCCTCACAAATCAAATTCGCTTCGGTATATCACATCATTTTGTATGGAATCCGAGAGTTGTGTGAAATACGCGGAAAATCCGCCGATCCGCACGATCAGGTCCGAATGGTCCTTCGGATTGATTTGGGCGTCTTTGAGCTGCGCGGTATCGACGATATTATACTGGATATGCGACCCACCCTCACCCATATAGGCATTCGTATAGGCAATCAGCTTTCCGATGTTCTCATCGCTCCTGAGGATGGCGGAAGAAAATTTCTGATTCAGCACCGAAGCGTACGACACTTCATCGAATCCTATGGAGATGGCTGAGCGGAGGACCGCTGTCGGGCCGTTCTTGTCGGCGGTACGCATAGGCGACATGGATCCGTCGTTGAGGGCCTCAAACGCCTTCCTGCCGTTTGAGAGCGCGCCGACGCCGAGGCCGCCGAAATAGTGCCAGGCCAACCCCTCGCGCGCAATCATATAGGGCCTGAACGGGGCGTTATCATATGACTTGATGATTGCAGCCGAGTCATCGCTGACACGCTTCACCATCGCGTCCGCTTCCTGAATATCATTGCCGTACTTGGGCTGTGCCAAGCATATTTGACGTATCTCCTCCTCCCGTTCCCCGGCAAAATTATTGTCGAGAGCCGAAATCAATTCGTCCATTGTCAATTTGCGGTTCTCGAAAACGAGGTTTTTTATGGCCGTGAGCGAATCCGCCGCATCAATGATAGCCCGATCCGATATACCGAACAGGGAGAAATCCGGGTGCGGGATCACCAGATCCTGCCCCAGTTCCATGCTGGCTTCGATGCCGAGGATAGACAATAGCGGCGTGCGGTAGTATTTCGGCTGTTCTTTTATCGCGATATTCCCGAAGCGAAATACCCGGTATACTAAGTGTTTGTGTTGCGCCAAAAAAGCGCCGTACAACTCTTCAAAGTTTGAGAACTCACGGGGATCCCCTGTTTCAAGCCCTGTCAGGCTCCCGTTTACATCCCTCCCGTTATGCAGGGTCAGGTGCAGTAAGGCCGCAAGATTGATTGCCGCGATGCCTTCGGCGCCATAATGCTCGGCTCTGGTCGGTATGCAGGGATAGACACAACCCAACCCCGCCCATTCAACCGCTTCCTCAAACGGGATACCGTCGCGCACGAAGTTCTTGATGACGACTTCATCGTTTTCAAACAGGGGGATACCGCCGCGCGTCGCCATATTGGTACGTATGGCCTTGTCCATGATCCACTCCGGCGTTTTGTAGTTCCACCGAAGCCCCACGGTCGGCGCCGAAAGCTGCAAGAGGGAAACCAGATGCAGTATGAGATAACTGAGTTCATTGCTCTGATCCTCTTGATCCTGTCCCAGACCGCCAACCATGATATTGTTGATGCCAAAATTGATCTGGTGGGATTCTTTCCCAGACGCTGAGGAAACAAAGGTCTGTGTCCCCCAACGCGCAATCAAATCCGCAAGTTGTGAAGACAATGTCTCAAGCGGTATACCGTTTTTTAAATCCTCCATGAAATAACGGTACAGATATTGATCCCCTCTACCCCAGTGGCAGTTGTTCTGAATCGGGTTTTCAAGCATTTTGCTCAGGTTGCAAAATTGCATGGATTGCAACGCTTCACGGAAGGTACGCGCGGGATTTTCCGGTACGTATTCGCAGACATGAGCGATTTCCAAAAGCCGTAGCCGTTCATGTTGATTCGAAGACTTTTCGGCCATCGACCGCGCAAGCGCCGCATAACGTTTCGCATGCCGGATAGTCGCTTCCAAAACGATGATTGCCGAACGCCAGAAGTATACTTTATTTACATCAACGCCATTTCCCGCGATATACGCGTCTATATGCGCGTTGCATTCCTTGATATATCCCCGTAACCCCGTGCGCAATATCTTCGCCCATGAAAGCGTAGACGTTGCCTGCCCGGTGATCATGGCGTCAAGCGACGGATCTTTAAGTTTTGCGGATTCGACATTGCGATACCAATCCCCGCATATTTCGGAAAACGCCTTATAACACATCTCCTGCGCCGATTTGCCGCCGAACATTTTCGCCGCGCTACGCAATATGTCAAGATCCTCTTTGCCTATCTCTACCGTTACATCAAGTGTCGCATCGATTTCACCATCATCGTTCCAGATGCCCGGTATATAGTCACCGCATACGTCGAATGCCGTCGCGCAACCTATCACGCCCGGCGTCGGCCGCCCGACGATCTCGTCAAATGGATGGATTTTTATTTCTAAGTTATCGAGGATTTTCTCCAGCAACTTTGCGCGGCGCAGTTGGATATCCTCACCTTCCGTCTCCTTCCACGATGCCGTCGTCCAGCGTTCACGATCCGCAAAAACCTTCCATGGCGAAGCCTTCATCGCATTTTTCCATGCCAGATTTGCCTCGCTGAGTGTGACCGCATCAATACGCTTCAGCAATGAATCATCCACTTGTCTTGTCATTTCAACACCTCCCTGCATAAAATAATAAACTGTTCAAGTCGAAACCGTACACGCGATTCCGCAGGCAATGTAATCGTCCCGCACCTTCTCTATTTCCCCGGCAGTCATGGATTCCATCTCAGCATAGGCGTATGGTATGCCAAGGGCATCATATTTCGCGCTTCCTATCCGGTGGAACGGCATCAGCTCAATTCTCCGTATCGGCAAATCCAGACGCTTGATAAATGCGGACGTCCGCCGCGTATTCTCTTCATCATCATTGACGCCGGATATAAGCGGAAGCCTGAAAATAATATCCACATTGAATCCGGCAAGGTAGCGCGCGTTATCTAATATCCTGGCGTTCGCAACCCCGGTATGGTCCTTGTGCGATTTCTCACTCATAAGTTTGAGGTCATAATAGAAGTGATTGGTGAACGGCAGCACTCTATCAAACGACTCGACCGGTACATAACCGCACGTTTCAACGCAGGTATCAATTCCCTCTTTCCGGCAATCCTCAAATATACACCTGACGACATCGGCATAGAGCAGCGGCTCGCCTCCCGACACCGTCACTCCTCCGCCCGAAGCGTCGTAAAACATTTTATCCTTCTTGACCTTGTCATAAATTTCATCCGCGCTCATCGGTTCGCCATATCGAACCAATGCCCCGTAATAGCAAGCGTCCACACAGGCGCCGCATGACACGCATTTTTCGCGCGCGATGCGGTATACCCCTTCCCCCGGTACGATTGCGCCGTGTGGGCAGGCGGTAAAACATCTGCCGCAACCGGTGCAGAGTTTGGCGATAAAACCCACCTCGCGGTTCGTCGCCAGATTCTCGGGATTGGCGCACCATGCGCAGCGTAACGGACACCCTTTGAAAAAGACGACAGTCCTGATCCCCGGTCCGTCATGAATCGAATATCCCTGTATATTTGTGATCAATGCAGTCAAATTGTCCATTTATATGCGTATGGCTGAATCCTACGACTCCTCCTTTCCATTATGAGCAATAAAATATTGGAGTGTCAACGATTTGGGCGCTTCTCGCTATAATGAATCGATATAACGGATTCCATGGGCCCGCCGTATCAATAAAGAGGTTGACAACCCATCCCGAAAATCTTTATACTCTATTTGTGCCCGAAAGAGAGGTCATAAGGAATGGATGATTTCAAAATTTCAATCCAGCAAATCGAAATATTTCTGACCGTTGCCAAATGCAAGAGTATTTCAGCCGCGGCTCAAAAGCTCTATCTCAGTCAGCCCGCCGTCAGCAAGCTGATGCATGAAATGGAGTGGATCCTCGGTAAACAGCTCTTCGTCAGAAGCAATCGCGGAATCACGCTTTCCCCCGACGGCGAACTGATTTATGCCAGATTGCACAATACGTATCACAAATTCCGCGTCACGCTTGAGCATATCATGCTTGAAGACAGCCCGTACAAAAACATAAATATGCTGAATGTCGGCTGCCTTAACGATCCCGGCGCAATATCCTCCATGTACGCCTTTGTCAATCTGCTGAAAAAGCGGCAACCCGAACTGCAAACAGCGAGTGAAATATACAGTTTTCAGGAACTCAAAGAGAAACTGCTTTTCGGTGAACTCGATATGTTTTTCTCTTTCTCGGGGAACGAGGATAGCGAAGATTTTGAGTCATTTCAATTATATGATGTCGAACGCCTTTTCTGGCTTCCCGCGGAATGGCCAACACCTTTGGAAAAACCGCA
>JAITEX010000185.1 GCA_031281765.1 Eubacteriales Family XIII. Incertae Sedis bacterium
ATATTGACCCGGGCATCGATATGAGCAGCGTCAATGACTATGATTACGGCGTCAAGGCGGTGAAAAACGCGAAGCAGCGGATGCTGGGCGCGTCGGTGACCGATCCGACTTATGACGCGCGGACGGCCACAAACTATGTACAGGCAGTACGTAACCAGTCGCCTTACAATACGTGTTGGGCGTTTGCTGCGCTTGCGTCGGCAACGGGCTCGTTAGTGAAGAATAAAGTTGAAGACACCCCAGTACTGCTTTCTCCGAAACAGCTTTCGTACGCGGTATTCAATACGGATACTTTTGCACAACCCCCCGACGATCCGGAATATGGGCCAATGTACCCAATGCAGGTCGGCGGCAACGCCTACTACGCTACGGTCGCTATGAGCAAGTGGTTCGGTCCCGTGACCGAAGCCAAAGCGTCGTATAATAGCGCAACCCCTTCCCCGAACGGATACGCAAGCGAGGAGTCATACTATACTGACAACGAGTATATTCTAACGGATATGCTTACTTTCCCGGCGCCGTACAACAGCGAGGGTGAATATAGCCCAAGTAATGTAGCTACCGTAAAGCAAGCGCTCCTGACCTATGGCCCACTGATGACGCAATATTATGCATATACGACTCTCCTGCCGTTGAAAGATACAGATTATGGCATTAATAATGCGAAGTATATCTCAAATGATGACCTCAACCCCAATCATGCGGTCACAATAGTCGGGTGGGATGATGATTTTGATGTGTCAAAATTCTCTGATGAGCCTGCGGGTCCCGGTAAGCCTGCAGGCAATGGCGCGTGGCTTATCCAGAACAGTTGGGGTCCTTCGTGGGGCGACGGCGGCTATTTCTGGCTTTCGTACTATGACAAGACCATGGGTGCGAGCTACTACTTCTCGGCCGTTGCTGAGAGCAAATATGATGAAATCGACTATCACGATGGCATGGGATGGACGGGCGATGTGATTTATTATAAAGCATCAGAGGCCGGCAAGATAATTGGCTACAATTCTCTCTATGCAGCGAATGTATTTACTGTCGACGCAGAAGAAGGTGATAAAGAGCTTCTTTCAGGAGCGGGCTTCTATACCATACAGCCCGGAATAAAATACGAAATATCTGCTTACGCAAATCCAACAAGCGGGAAACCGGTGAGCAATAAACCGCTTGATATAAATAGCGATACAGATAAATTGACTATAACTGGCACAGCGGATTATGCCGGCTATCACACGGTCAACTTTACGAATGCGCCGCAGTTCGCGGATGATGTGAAAAGCTATTCCATTGTCATTAAAATTTCGAATACGACTACGATTGCCAACGGTAAGGTGCTTAGCTTGCCGGTAGAGGGGCGGTTCAATGCGGGGGATAATCTTGAGATAAAAATAGGAGAAAGTTATGTCAGTAATTCCGGCACTTCATGGTCTGATTTAGCGTCTCTTATAAAGGATGGCGTTGGCAGCGCTATCGGCACGAATTACGGAGAGGAGCCTTACGGAGATCTGAACGCTATCGGTAATGTCAACCTTCGTGCGTTGATAGATGTTGAAGATGAGACTGGCGATAATGGTGGAATCGGTGACGATAATGGTGGCTCAACTGGTGATAACAATGGAGGCGAAATAGGTACCGAAACCGGCAATAATGGCTCGGATAATAATGACAATAACAATAATAACAATAATAACAACAATAATGACACTAATAACGGCGGCACCGGTGGCGGTGGCGGCGGTAACGGCGGCGGCGGTGGTTCATCGACCCCGCCGGCTGACGACCCAGCCCCACCGGCTGACCAACCGACGACGCCAACAACTCCGCAGACCCCGACCACTCCGGCGCTTCCGACTGGGTGGCAGAAACAGACCGACGGCACATGGAAGTATTATGACGTACCCGGCAAGGTCGCTACGGGTTGGGAGCAAGTCAAAGGGACCTGGTACTATCTTGATACTAACGGCGTCATGAAGACCGGTTGGCAGAAATCCGGCAAGACATGGTACTACCTTATCCCCAGTGGCAGTCAGGCGGGCGCGATGAAGACCGGTTGGCTGAAGGATGGCAAGACATGGTACTACCTCACTTCGAGCGGCGCGATGAAGACCGGTTGGCTGAAATCCGGCAGTACGTGGTATTACTTCAACAGTTCCGGTCAGATGCTCACCGGCTGGCAGAAAATATCCGGCAAGCGGTATTATTTCTACGCGAGCGGCGCGATGAAGTAGCCCACCGGCTCCGGAGATGATATAATAGATAGCGGCGAAAGCCGCTATCATTTTTTTTATCATTATCATAGTATGAGGAGGAGGTTATCATGTCCGAGAATAATTTTGACCCGATTACGGGCGCTCCGATAGAAAGTACGCCGCCGCTCTACGGTTCAACTCCAAACCCGGCTCCACCGCTCTACGGCTCAACTCCGAACCCGGCGCCGCCGCTCTACGGCGCAAACCCGAATCCGGCTCCGTTACAGTACGGCCCGAATCCCTACGCGGAAGCGCCGCCCGAGGTACGCAAGTGGAATTGGGGCGCGTTCTACTTCGGTTGGGTGTGGGGCGTCGGCAATAAGGCCTATCTTGGCCTGCTCACGCTTATCCCGTGTTTCGGCTTTATCTGGATGTTTGTCTGCGGCGCCCTCGGCAACCAGTGGGCGTGGAAGTCCGGCGAGTTCAAGGATGTCGAGCAGTTTATGGCGGTGCAGCGGACCTGGAACCGCGCGGGACTGATTGCGTTCTTTGTCAGCCTCGCCGTCGGCATCTTGGTCGCCATCCTCTGGGGTGTCATATTCGCGGCGGCAGTGAACAATTTAAGTTACTACACCGACAGCTATTATGGTTGGTAAATGTTAAAAAGATTCGCGGTTCGGAATAAGGCAAAGATAGTAGGGGGGTCAGTCGGCGCGGCGACCGCTTTCGCGTTCCTGTTCGGCTGCCCCTTTCGCCTGATTACGGGCATTCCCTGTCCCGGCTGCGGCATGACGCACGCCTTTCTCGCGGCCTTCCGCTTCGATTTCGCGGACGCGTTCCGCTGGCACCCGCTCTTTCCGCTCGTTATGCTTATGATGGCGGGCTACGCGGCCTGCCTGCTCGTATTCTTTGTCCGGCGGCGGGATGGCATTACGCGCGTGAGGCCGGCGGAGATAAGCGTTATGACACGGGCTTTGGTCGATCGGGTTTCGGTCCGGGCGCTGCTCATGCTCTACGCGATATTATTCTTCGGGGTATACCTGATACGTATGGCGGCGCACTATCAACCGTTGTTATTACATCTTCCGTAACGGAAGATTTTTTTTGGAATCAATTAATAAGGTCGGACCTTATAATGGATCATGATGGAAAATGGAGGTCAATGCATGTTAAAAGGAAGAAGCCTCATCGAGCCGCTCGATTTCAGCGTGGAGGAGCTTGACGCGCTGTTCGGCCTTGCGAATGAGATCGCCGAAGCGCCGGAGCAGTACGCTGACGCGTGCGCGGGCAAGCTGCTCGCGACGCTGTTCTATGAGCCGAGTACGCGGACGCGTTTCAGCTTTGAAGCGGCGATGCTCAGGCTCGGCGGCAAGGTCATCGGGTTTTCGGGCGAGGCGAACAGTTCGGCGGCGAAGGGGGAGAGCATCGCCGACACGATACGGACCGTCGCGTGCTACGCGGACGTCGCGGTGATACGCCACCCGAAGGAGGGTTCGGCTTTAGTAGCGGCAAAACGCACGGATATGCCCGTCATAAACGGCGGGGACGGCGGCCATCAGCATCCGACGCAGACGCTGACCGACCTGCTGACGATACGGCGCGAAAAGGGCCGGCTCAACGGGCTGCGCATCGGCCTCTGCGGGGATTTGAAATTCGGGCGCACGGTCCATTCGCTTATCAAGGCCCTGTCGCGCTACGAGGATATGGAGTTCTGCCTGATTTCGCCCGAGGAACTCGTTGCGCCGGAGTACGTCGTGCGGTATATACGGCAGGGCCGGGATTGCGGCTATACGGAGGCGCGGCATATGAAGGAAGTCATGGGACGCCTCGACATTCTGTATATGACGCGCGTGCAGAGGGAGCGGTTCTTCAATGAGGAGGATTATCTGAGATTGAAGGACACGTATATCCTCGACGCGAAGAAGATGAAGGACGCGCCGCAGGACATGATTGTCATGCACCCGCTTCCGCGCGTGAACGAGATAGCGCCCGAGGTGGACGAGGACCCGCGCGCGAAATATTTCGAGCAGGCGAAGAACGGCATGTACGTGCGCATGGCGCTCATCATGTCGCTGCTCGGCGTCGGCGTATAGAAACAGAGGAATTGGAGAAAAAGCAATGGAAGTAAACAGTATAGAAAAGGGCATTGTGATAGACCATATACGGGCGGGCTTCGGCCTGCGGGTCCTCGATTACCTGAATATCGACAAGGCGAACGGCATGGTCGCGCTGATTATGAACGCGTCAAGCAAAAAAAATGACAGGAAGGACATCATCAAGATAGAAGGCGTCACGGACATCGATATTACGGCGCTCGGCCTGCTCGACCACGGCGCGACCGTGAATGTGATAGAGAACGGCCATATCATTGAGAAAATCAAGCTCGAGTTGCCGGAGCGCGTCGTCAATATCATCAAATGCAAGAACCCGCGCTGCGTCACTTCGCTCGAACCGGCGCTGCCGCAGGTCTTTCACTTAGTGGACGCGGCGAAGGAGGAATACTGCTGCGAGTACTGCGAGGAGACCCGCCGCGTGACGGATATTTCGTCCGAGTAGCGGGGAAATGCATGGCAGGGTAGATGGGGACAGTATGAAGGACCTGATAATAAAAAATGTGACGGTGGTTGACGGCCGGGGCGGCGAGCCCTTTGTTGCGGATATACATATAGCGCGGGGCATAATTGATGAAATCGCCGGCGCGCGCGGGGACGTCCGCGGCGAAAACTTCACGCGCATCATCGACGGCGCCGGGTTGATTGCAGCGCCGGGTTTTGTGGATATACACGTGCATTTCCGCGACCCGGGATTTACGGAGAAAGAGGATATTGTGAGCGGCGGCGAAGCCGCCGCGGCGGGCGGGTTTACGACGGTCTGCTGTATGCCGAACACGAGCCCGGCCATACATGAGCCGGACGTGCTGCTCGATATAGACAGGCGCGCGCGCGCCGCGGGCAAGGTCAACCTTCTCGCCGTCAGCGCGCTCACGCGCGGGCAGGCCGGAACGGAGCTCGTCGATTTCGCGGCGATGGACGCGGCGGCGACGCGCTGCCGGGAGCTTACGGGCCATGGCGTGGCCGGCGTCAGCGAGGACGGAAAGACGTTGGACGATGAGGGCCTGATGCGGAAGGTCCTCTCGGAGGCCGGACGGCTCGGGCTTCCCGTGATGGACCACGCGGAGCCCGAGGTGGAAATCACGAAGCGGAATATACGGTTTGCGCGGGAGACGGCCGCCCATATCCATATCCAGCATATTAGCACGAAGGCGGCGGTTGACGCGCTGAGAGACGCGAAGAAAGAACTGCCGAATATCACCTGTGAGACCGCGCCGCACTATTTCACCTTGACAAGCGAGGCGCTCTCGCGGCTCGGGCCGAACGCGAAGATGAACCCGCCGCTGAAGGGAGAGCGTGACAGAGAGGCGGTTCTCGAGGGAATCGCGGACGGTACGATAGACTGTATCGCGACGGACCACGCGCCGCATACGGCAGCGGAAAAGGCGCGGCCCGTGAATGAAGCGCCCTTCGGTATTATCGGCCTTGAAACCTGTTTCCCGCTCGCGTATACGCGGCTCGTCAAAACGGGGATACTTACGTTGCCGCAGCTGATAGACAAGATGTCGGCGGCGCCGGCTCGTCTGATAGGCTTGAGCCGCGGCAGGTTATCGGTGGGAAAGGCGGCGGACATCGTACTGATAGACCCCTCTTGTGAGGGCAGGATAGACAGCGCGGGCTTCCGCTCAAAAGCCCGCAATACGCCGTTTGACGGTATGCCGGTCAGCGGCCGTATCACGCATACCCTGCTTAATGGAAAGATAACGTATGAAAGGACCCTATGAACAAGATAGACGAACTGATAGACCGCATAGACGCATTGCGGAACCCGACCGTTGTCGGACTTGACCCGACGCCGGCCCTCGTGCCCGCGCCGCTCACGGCACAGTATATAGGGCAATACGGCAAAACGCCGCGGGCCATCGCGGCCGCCTTTCTCGCCTATAACAAGGCCATTATCGACGCGATAGCGGACGTCGTTCCAGCCGTAAAACCGCAGGTGGCCATGTACGAAGCGTACGGCGCGGACGGCGTAGCGGTCTATAGCGAAACCTGCGAATACGCGGCGTCGAAAGGGCTGATTGTCATCGGCGACGTAAAGCGCGGCGATATTTCGAGTACGGCGGCCGCTTATGCGGCCCATCTCGCGGGCGTCGATATTTTCGGCGAACGCTTCGATCCCTGGCACGAGGACTTCATCACCGTCAACCCCTATCTCGGCTCGGACGGCATCCTGCCGTTTACCCGGGCGTGCGCGGAGAGCGGCAAGGGCGTATTCGTCCTCGTCAAGACGAGCAATCCAAGCAGCGCCGAGATTCAGGACATCGAGATTGAAGAAATGCAGGCCGATTGGGAGCCTACGGGAAAATCTGCGACCGGCGACATAGTGAGCGCGCTGTTCGCCTTGAAAACTATGCCGCTGTACGAGCAGGTCGCCCGTTATGTCAACCTCTGGGGACG
>JAITEX010000191.1 GCA_031281765.1 Eubacteriales Family XIII. Incertae Sedis bacterium
GTACATATTGTGTTGCCCTCATTATTCAAGGTGGGGACTATCATGCCTTCAAAGATATTGGTACTGTCGTTGAAAGCGAGAATATAGTTTTCCTGAGGCTGGGCGCTGCCTGTAGTGTAGGCGAAGTTGGGATAGTTCGCCGGAAGTGAAAGATCTGTGTTCACCCCGGCGCCGTCCGGGCCATAAGCTTTCAGTTTTGTAACCGCTGTGCGCTCGGTGTTTAGCTGAGCGTTGATGAAATAGGCATCTCCACTCACGCTCGCAGCATTGATTGCCTGGCAAGCGGTATTCCTTGAATACGCCTTTACCGTCGCTGTTGAGGCAAGCGTGAGTTTGGCGCCGGCGCCGCCGTCATAGCCGCTGCCGATGCCAGCCCCGCCGCTTGCGCTGTTCCCGCCTGTGGCGGTGACATTCGCGGCGCCGCTGATTTCTATCGTCCCTCCGCCGTATCTTCTGCCGCCTCCAATAGCGGCGCCGCGACCGCTTGCCGTTGCGGTGACCGTACCGCCGGTAATCTTTATATTCGTGTCGTTGGCGCGATTCCCATTGTTACCTTCGTCGGCGCCCATGCCAATTGCCGCGCCGTCTACGGCCGCGGCTTTGACTGTGCCACCTGAGATGGTGATAGCGCCGCCGGCCGCGTCGGTGCCGCCGCCAATGCCGGCGCCGGTGCCGGCAGTGGAGGCGGCGTTGGTTTGGTTCGCGGTGACCGTTCCGCCGGTAATCTTAATCGTGCCGCCATTGCCACCATGGCCTCCACCTATGCCGGCGCCGCCAACAATGCCGTTTGCAGTGACTGTGCCGCCTGAAATGGTAATATTTCCGCCCGACGCAAAACAACCTCCGCCAATGGCGGCCGCATTGCCCCCGCCATTGGCAGTAATTGTGCCGCCCAAAATATTGATTGTGCCGCATGATTCGCGCATAGCGCCGCCGCCAATCGCCGCGCAATTATAATAACCCGCCGCGGTCAGCTTAGCGGTTTTATCCCCGTTGTCGTCAATGGAGACCGTCGCATTTGAAGGCACGCGCAGTCCGTAACTCATAGTATTGTTTCCCTTTAGAGCCAGATTCACATTGGCGCCGGCGCTCAGCGCAAAACTATTCATGGAGATGCTATTTATTGTAATGTCCGCGTTTACGTTATTCGACACGGTGATTGTGGTAAACCCATGCCCGGTTTCTTGGCTGATAATATAGGCTTTACCATGAGCGTTTGCGTTGAAGGTAAGTATGCTGCCCGAGACCTCATAACCGTTTTCGGCATTACTCGCCAGAGATTTACTGAGTGTAATTGAAATGGGATCGCCGGCAGTGAGAAGTGGTGCGGAAACGCTTTCCGCGCCCTGCCCCTCGTTTGCAGCCAGGACGGCTTGCGGGATCACAAGCGCTATAATAAGGAGCATGACCATTACGGTCCTGCAGCGCCGTACTGTTTTCGGTTTGCTCTGATTGTTCTGCTTACTTTTCATGTTCGTCTCTTTCTACTGCTCTACTATACTTATTTAAAGCCAACAAGGCGTTTTGTTTTCACCAGGTTTCGGGGCCTACCCCCGCTACCTCTTGCAAATACTCTAATTAGAACGCCCAAACTTAAAAAAAACTGCGTCGTTCTGTTGAGTAGAGGAGGATGGCCATTGTTCAAGGATAGACATGCTGGTGCTGAAACGCCCAGATTAATTGACGAGTGGCAGGAACAGACAAAGCTTTGGAACACAAGCAAACACGAAATAGACGATCGGAAAGATAAGGGACAATTTATCCTGACTGGCTCCTGCCCGCCTACTCGCTCACCAAGGTGTACGGAGAGATTTTGCGTATTCTCCCCGAGATGAGCATCGACATCAGGTAGGCGAACGCGACTAAGGCGAGGCAGGCGGAGACGGTCCACGCCGTGGGCGAGGGCAAATGGGTTTCAATAATGCCGACGCTGTGGGTCAGGGCCGCAAACAGGGGATTGAATCCGAAGTAACCGGCGAGGCCGCCCGCTGCGACGCCGACGGCAACGATGGGCATGAAGATGAACGCGGTCTGGAGCATGAGCTGCAGGGTGGTATATCCAAGCGCTTTCTGTATCCCGAGTTCCCGCTTTCGGCGAATGATTATGGTCCTGATGACTAAATACAGCGCCAAAGCGACCACCACCGCGGTAACCGCCAACACCCCAACCGCCACGACCGCGAAGATGCCGCCGTACGAGCTGAACTGCGCATCCACAAGTTCCCCCATATCGACGGTGCTGCTGAAGATGTCACCCTCGGACTTTTTGATGTCCGCGATGAAATCCTTCGGCGACGCCCCCTCTCCCAGATAGACATATATCTGGTCGAAGCGGTAATCGTCCTGTACGCTCAAGAGGCCGTCGTAGGTCATGATCATGTTGACGCCCTCGTTCTGCATCAGCTGTATGATTCCGGTCACGAGAAATTCCTTCTCGGCGCCGCCCTGTTTGACCGTAACGCTGTCTCCGATATTTTTACCTAAAGTTTCCGCAAGCAACCCGTTCAGCGCCACCTCATTGTCGTACTTCGGGTAGCGTCCCTCATAGAGCATAGTGTCATCGAGCGCATCGAAATCCCTCGCAATGAAGGCGGCGACGTTGTATCCTTCCGTCAGCAGATTCACATTTTGATAACCGAACGCCTTGCGCACATCCGGGCGCTCCGCGAGTTTTCCGATGAGACGGTCCGTTTCCTCGCGGTCCTTCAACATCAGCCCCGCATCCGGCACTTCCCCCGCAACCACGGAGACGAATTCGTCCGTCTCGACGCCCACATTGTAGTAGATGGACATCGCGGCGACGGAGGTAAACGATACAATGGCGATAATCATCGCTATCATCACCGCCTGCCGCTTATTATTCAGGAGTTGCTTCAGGGCCAATACTACCGGCGCGGGGCCATGAGCGCGGTCAAGCGGCGCACGGTTCTTTCTGAAATTGTGGGGCCTCATCCCCTGCCGCAAGGCCGTCAGAGGCTGCAGCCCGCGGATGCGCCTAGACGCGGCGAATGAAATCAACGCGACGGCGGCAAGAATAATAATGACGGTCACAGCCGCGAGCCCAAAATTGAACGACGGCGTCCATATCACCGCCGACTGCGCGCCGAGAACCTCCGCGAGCGCCGGCAACACGAGCCGGGACAAAACGATGCCCGTTATTCCACCGGCTGCCGCAATGCCGCCAAACTGTGCCAGTATCGATGCCATAATAGTCCGGCTTCCGTACCCCATCGCTTTCAGAACGCCGATGTTCGTCATGCCCTCCTCAATGCTGTTGATCACGCGGAAGCGTATGACGATAAGGCTGATCAGAAGCAGGATGGCGGAGAACGCGATGACTATCACCGACGTTATGGTCGGGATAAACGTCCGCGACGTCTTGACCGCGTTATAGCTGATGGACTCTATGAACAGGGAGGACGCTTCTTCGATATGCTCCGAATAGAAGAACTCCCTCGCGTAGTCAAGTTGGATCTGCGTACCAAGGCCGCTGTCCTCCAGACGGACGGACTGCAGGCAGCAACGCTGCCCGGGGAATTCCGCAGAGAGCCTCTCGTACCTATCGCCTGAGACGTAAAACCGGTAGATGGTGTTCATAATGGCGCCGTAAGTAACTTCCTCCGTAAATCCCGCGATAGTGAAATGCAGCTCCTTCTCCGCGAGGTTGACGTTGAAACTATCCCCAAGCGCATACCCTCCGGCCGTCTTCATAAGGTAGGGGACGTAGACGGAACCGCCATCAAGCGGAAGGGACTTCCCGATAAGCTGAGGTGGATTCATCCGTTGCTCATTTTCGGCGTCCGCGAAAATAATGATGCCGGGCGCTTTGGAGCCGTTCATATAATAGTCCCCGTATCCCGCTATAACCTGCTGTTTTTCAAACTCCTCTACGCCGGGATATTCCCGCAGATACTCTTCCTGCTCATCAGTGCTGATGCTCCCGGATTGGAGGATGGTCGAATGAGGGGCGTTCAGCTGTTCGGCGCGCGCGTCGAAGTACGCCCCGAAATCGACATAGAGAACCAATCCTATGTTGAGCAGTGCAGCCGCAATCATCGTGAGGATAAGGAGGCTGACAGAAGCGCCCTTATTCTTGCGGATATTCGCTATGGTCAGCGTTTTTATCTTTTCCATTGCCTACCACCCCATATCCTTAAGAAAGGCGAGCAATGTTTCGTTTCGCCGCGCATCATCGCCCGTATATTTCTCGAATTTGCATTCACCGCGCAACGCGCCGTCTTTCAGATACACGATGCGGTCCCCGCGCAGCGCGGACCGGACGTCATGCGTCACCATGACCACACTGCGGCCTTTTCTGTTCACCTCGGAAAGTATATCGAGGACGGACGTCCCCGCCGCCGAATTCAGCGAGCCGGTCGGCTCATCGGCGAATAAAATAGCCGGGTCGTTGATAAGCGCCCTGACGATTCCCGCCCGCTGGGCTTCGCCGCCCGAAACCTGGCTCGGAAATTTGGACCACTGTTCGCGGGCGAGTCCCGTCTGATCAAAGAGCGAAACGGCGCGGCGCGCCAGTTCTTTTTTATTCTTGTTGACGAGCAGGCCGGCCGCGAGCACATTGTCCATCAGGCTCATAGTGTCCATCAAGTAGATTTGTTGAAACACAAACCCGCAGTTCTTGCGGCGGAATACGGCAAGTCCATCAGTTGACAGCTGAGAGATGTCCCGGCCGTCAAAGATGATTTTCCCGAGCGTCGGCTTGTCCATTCCCGACAGCGCGTAAAGCAGGGTGGACTTCCCCGCGCCCGACGGCCCCATGATGACGGTGAATTCGCCGGTCGTGATTTCCATATCTATGTTCTTGAGTACGTGTTGCTGAAGACCGTCGTTTGAAAATGTCTTGCAGAGTTTTTCCGTGGTCAGAATTGCGCTTGCCATATGTCCTCCTTTGGCGTACTATACCCGCCCTTCTCTCAGGAACCACCGGTTTATAGTCCTATCATAGCGCACCACTTCTTAAAGGGTCTTTAGGCAATTCTTAATTATTCTTTAAATTTTTCAGGCAAGCGTCAGCGTAAGCCCCACGGTGAAACCCCCGTCGCTCAGGCATTCTATCCCGCCGGCCATCCGCCGCATAAAATAGGATGAGATATAGAGGCCGATGCCGGAACCGCTTTTATCCGTCGCGTTCCCGCCGCGAAAATACTTCTGCGTCAGAAGCGGTAGCTCCTCGGGCAAAACGCCCGCGCCGTAATCGGCAAATTCCAAGCGAAGCCGTTCGCCGTCGAGCCGGGCGGTTACGTCAATTCCGGTATTCGCGTATTTATAGGAATTGCTGAAAATATTATCGAATACCTGTGAAAGCCTGAGCGGGTCGGCGATGACAAGGCACTCGGGGATCACGCCTACGCGCGCGAGACGCAGATAGTCTGCGCGTTCGATCAGTTCCGCAAGCTCGCGACTTGACAGTTCCGCAGGGGTCACTTTGAGTTCCTGCAATTCCTCAAGCGTCGCGTGGAACATATTGCTTATCAGCAAATCAATTTGGTCGGCCTTTTCGGTAATAGTGGCGAGCCGGGCTTTGTTCGTCCCTCCGGGGGTATCCGCCGCCATGAGTTCCGCAACGGCCTTGATGGAAGCGACGGGCGTCTTAATATCGTGACTGAGGGCGGCGACTAATTCTTTTTTGCTCCTGTTCGCGCGCTGCTCGCCCTCCCTCGCTTTGGCCAATTCGGCCCTCATTAAATCGAAGCTTTCGGAAAAAGCGCCGAACGCGTTCCCCCTGTCCATCGGGAGCGGAACATCAAGATTTCCTCCCGCCACGCTCGCCGCAAAATGTTTGAGCGTCCGGAACGGGGAAAGTATCCTGCGCCGAAGGTGAAGGACAAACAGGACGCCAAGCAGGGCGTAGGCCGCCATGACCGCGGCGCAGCCGATAAGCAGTCCGGTTCTGTACTGCCGCCATTTCGTTTCGCTGTCGTTAAAGAAAATAATCTTTCCGAGCTGCGCCCCATCCGCGTCGGAGAGCGTCACCACCGTATCCCGGTGCAAGGCCGCGGAGTTTTCGTCCTCAGAAATGCCACGCCGCGTAGCCTTGATAAGGCGCCCGTCTTTGTCTATCACGGCATAATCAACGGCGCCCGAAGCTTTCGGCAAAACGTAGGCTTCCCCTGATATATCGCGCCAATCCGATTCCAACGCCTGAACGATTTCATTGACGAAAACCGCGTCAAGCGAGGTATCCGGCACATTTTTCGCGAGGGCAAGCAGCCCGGCTATGCCCGCAAGGAAAATGAGAACGGCGGCAATGAGATAGCTCCGTACTTTCATGGCCGCTGCGCGTCAAAGAGGTAACCGGTACCCCACACCGTTTTAATATAGAGAGGATTATTCGGGTCGGGCTCTATCTTCTCCCGTATCCTGCGTATATGCACATTCAGCGTACCGTCTCCGGTAATAGCGTCACCCCATACCTTATTGAACAGTTCTTCCTTCGGGATGATTCGTTCCCTGTTTTTCACCAAATAGGCAAGCAGCCGGTATTCCATCGCCGTTAATTTCAAGTCCGCGTCCCCCGAAAAGACACGTCCACGCGTGAAATCCACCGTAAAGCCGCCAAACGCAAACGTGTCCGCGCCGGAACCCGACCCGCCGTGAAGCCGCTTCAGTACGGCGTTCACCTTCGCGAGCAGCACGTTCAGTGAATACGGCTTTCTGATATAATCGTCCCCGCCGACCCCGAGCGCAAGCAGCTCATCATCATCGCTCTGCCTTGCGCTGATAAACAAGATCGGTATGTCCGTTATTTCCCGCAGTTTCTTGCAGAGCGTAAATCCCGACTCGCCGCCGAGATTGATGTCGAGCAGAATCACTCCGGTTTCATTTTCGCTCAGGAAATCCAGGCATGAAGCGGCGTCGGCCACCCATGCCGTCGCCACGCCAAACATATTGAAATACTCGCTCGTACTTTGCGACAGCGCAATCTCATCATCAACAATCAGGCAATCGTAGTTCATAGTCGGCCTTTTCTATCTTCGTTTAGCAAAAGTATACTATTTTCAGTATACTTTTAATTGTAAGAGGATACAAGGCAGGCCGAAATAAGAACTTTCATCATAAATGAGACGATAAGGCCGATTTCATGCTAACGTCTCATCAATATTGGTCTTATCGTCTCATTTTGGTACGATAAAGTGGTTATGAATGAGACGATAAGGCCAATTTAGAGATAACGTCTCATTAAATACTTTACATGGAGATGGGGGATTGGAGATGGCGAGGGTTCGCAGCCTGGCTTCGCAAGGCCGCCGGTCTGCGTTCTGCTTCGCGGTACTCGGCCCTTTGCGCTCCACTGGAGCGCAAAGCCCTTTCGGGTCCGACTCCCGCCAATATTTTAGCCGTTTATATTAAATACCGGCCAAAGGCCGGTATTTAATATAAATGGTGGAGCAGAGTTGACGATATACGAACCCTTCAACCTCTTAGTCTCTTTCAATAACTCTACTGTGATTTCAACTGAATTGCAACCCGCATTGAAAAATATCGTCAACCTATCGTCATAAAGAAATACCTTGTTTACGAGAACATTCACCAACATTTTTCGGTACTTCTCATTATTGATGTTGCCGTTTCTCAAGTCGGTAAGGAAAAACTTTATTTCGGTTTCCGTCAAAATGGTTTTAGTAAGGTTCTCCCTTGCTAATTGTTCTTCTATATGTTTTTTTTCTTCTCTTTTTGACTTGATTCTTTCAAGCAACAAATCTACTTCTTGACCTTTTTCAACGGCTTGCATAAGGTTCTCGATTGCATTCTCTATTCGCGTCAGTTCTTTTTTGAGCTGTTTAATATAGGGGTTATTTACTTCTTTTTCACATAAAGTTGAAACCTTATCTGCAATCATTTCGATATTATCGTCGGTTAAGACTTTCCGACATTCATTAACTACTATGTCCTCAATGTATTTTTGTTTAACGTTCTTTTTATCACATTTCTTTTGCCGCGCTTTCTTGCAGACATAATAATTATGTATCGCGCCGGTTTTTGAAGTACCGGACACTCCAATCATCATATTGTTACAGTAGCCGCAAAACAGTTTTGTTGTCAGCAGATACTTTACGTTTGCCAAAGATGTATTATGCTTACGCTCTTTAAGTCTTTCCTGTACAGCGTTAAAAAGTTCATCATCTATCAACCTCGGTATGCCGCCGATGATTTCATGTTCCCGGTAAATGTAGATACCGAGGTATTTTCTATTCTGTAATATTATCTGAAATGCGCTTTTGGTATACGGCGTTCCCCTACTCGTTTTTAATCCGGCAGCGTTAAGTTCCCCAACCATTTCAATAATACTTTTCCCATTTGCATATTGTTCAAAAA
>JAITEX010000011.1 GCA_031281765.1 Eubacteriales Family XIII. Incertae Sedis bacterium
AGCTTCAGGAACTCTTCTTTGAAGAAGTTCGCCAGACCCACGGAATAGTCATCCGCGTTGTTCTTGATGATGGCCGCCGTCTTTGCGCCAAGCGTATTGAACGCATAGCGGGCCATAACCGTCCCCTGATACGGGTCGAGTGAGCAGGCGCGGAAATAGTAGTCGTTGCCCTTGGTCACCTGTACGTTCGTGTTCGAGACGCCCACGGCGGGGACTTCGTTTGTCTTCATGATTTCGCCGGCGGCAATCGCAAGCGAAGAAGCGTACGAACCGATGACAGCGCAGACCTTATCACTCTCAATCAGCCGTGACGCCGCGTTCGCGGCCTCCGCCTTGTCGGACTTGTTGTCTACGACGACCAGTTCAATCTTTTTCCCGAGAATCTCCGGATACTGCTTGTTGGCAAGTTCTATCCCGGCAAGTTCGAGTTCGCCGCCCGCGGCGTTCGCGCCGGTCAGCGGCTGATACACACCGATTTTGATTGCGTCTCCACCGCTGTCGCCGGAATCGCTGTCGCCGGAATCGGCTTTCTTCGTGCAACCCGCCCCTATCAGCGCAATGCACAGAATGAGAGCCAGAGTTACCGCCATTATCATGCTAAATCGTTTTTTCATTACCATTTCCTCCTCGTAAATACTTACAAGTTCTCCGTCGCGTTGCGCAGGGAGCAACACAACGCATCTTTAAATGTGTACATTATTATACCTGTTTAAGTTTTGTCAATCAATCCCGTTTTCAAGGGGTATTTGAGAGGGCCCTATTGGCTGAAAAGTCTGCAAATTCAACGGTTTTCGGCACAAATACCACAAAATGCCCCGTTTTGTGGAACCAATAGTGCAATAATAGGGTGGATTCGTTCATTTTGCCCCATAATTCTTGGGCGTGGTCCCGGTAATGGCATGGAACTGCCGGTAAAAATAGTTCAGATTGTTGTATCCGACGCGCTCGGCTATTTCCTTTATCGTAAGCTCCGTATCACTCAAGAGCTCTATCGCTTTTCTTATGCGCATCTCGTTCAGCCATGTTTTGAAGCTCGTGCCGAGGTATTTTTTGCAGAGCCGCGTGACATAGCCCGGACTGACGTGGACATGGTTTGCGCAGCTTTCTAAACTGAGGCTTTGGGCGTAATTATTATCGACATAGTCGAGCAGTTCGTTGAACGCCGCGTGGTCCGTATAGTTATACCCTACCACGCGCTGCATCATCTCTATGAACTGGCGATAGTCTATCGGCTTCAGCAGATAGTCCTTTGCCCCGAGCCGGAGCGAGGTCCGCGCGTATTCAAAATAGTCATAGGCCGTTATCACGATGATTTTCAACGGGTGGGCTTGCGCGGCGTCCTGCAGCTCTTCCATGACTTCCAGGCCGTTCTTCCCCGGCATCTCGACATCGAGAAACACGATGTCCGGATGCAGTTTCCTGATAAGGGCCAGACCCTCTTCCCCGTTTTCGGCCAGACCGACGACCTCAATCGGCAGATGATATTTTTTCATCAGATTGACAAGAAGCTTCCGTGAGGGAGCTTCATCGTCAATTATTATTGCCCGTTTCATCGCTTGCAGTATCCTCCTTCCCTTTGCTTTCGCCCGTGCCGGCGGAGAACGGAAGCGTAATTTCAACACGCAGCCCCCTCGGGGACGCGCTCTTGACCTTGAACGTGAAATCATCATTATAATAGCGCTGCAATTTTTCGCAGGTCATGGCGAGGCCGCTCGGGTCCCTGCCCTCGCTTTGCTTTATCGCTGACCGCAGTCTCAAAAGCGCGTCCCGTTCCATACCCGAACCGTTGTCCTCAATGGCTATGAGCGCGCGATCCTCTATTTTTTTGCCGCTCACCGTTATCCGCAGCGGTTGCCCCCGGTCCTTGAATCCATGGACAAAGGAATTTTCCACTATCGGCTGCAGGCAGTGGAACGGCAGGTACAGCGCGTCGATTTCTTCGGATATTTTGATGTTTATGCGAACGGCATCCCCGAAACGAAGCTTCTGCAAATTGAGATAGTCCATCAGCCCTCTTATTTCATCGGATAAGTGGACAAGCTGGTTGTCGGTCCGCAGCGTATAGCGGAACATATCCGAAAGGCTCAAAATGGAATCGTAGGTGCGGAACGCATTCTCCGAAACGGCCATGCTCCCTATCGCGTTGAGCGTATTGAACAGGAAGTGGTTGTTGATCCTGATATTCAGGACCTGCTCCGTTTTGGAGCGGAGCGTCTCCTTCAGGGTTTCCTCTTCATCGATTATCTTTTTTAATGTCGATTCATGCCGGGCGGCGACAAAACTCCACGCGAGCGTGTTGTAGTAATCGCTCACCTCGCGGTTGAGGCGTTCAAACTGTTTCAGGATGGCCCGCACACGCGCCTTGGAGTAGAATTGCGTATCCGACGGCCCGGAATCCTTATCCACGCCTATCGGCGCGGAATTCTGGTCCGGGAAATCCTCGGGCGCTATGCGCATATGGCCGCCCTTTATCATGCCGACCAATTCCTGTCCACACACGACGGAGGAGAGAATAATGGACAGGCCGTGCTTGCAGACAAATACGGTGGGCTTGGTATACTGCGGATTTTTGAAGTCGTCCTGTACGTCATAGATGGAACAGTCTATACGGCCCTTTTCGCCCGTCCGGCACTTCTTACACATAGCGGGGAAATTCTTAGCCCGGATAATAACCTTGCCGTCCCTGTTGAAATAGGCGACCGGCAGGCCGAGCTTATCCGTAAAGCTGCCTATTATCTCTTTCAGCCCGGGATTTTTTTCAACTTCATTAAAGAACTCGCGCTGCAATATCTCTGCGGCAAACGGCTCGGTGTAGGCCGGCGCCCGCATTTCATGATTTGCCGGTATGGAGATAATGAGTTCGCGCAGAGGCCCCGCCCCGATATTTTCCGTCTCGTGGACAGACCCCGCGGAAATATGAAAAATGGAACCGACGCCCTTTAGTGACTCCTTGCCGTTGATTTTCTGCCGACCGGCGCCGGAAAGCACATACAGGACCTGCTCATCTCCGTGGTGGATATGCCGGGCCTGCTTCTTTCCGGGCAGAATGGTCTGGATCCCGATGCTTATCAGGTTTGCCGTGTCTTCAAAATGAGGTTCATAGAGCCACTCTATCCGTCCCCAATCGAAGTCCTTCGTTATATGTTCATTCATTATTCAAACGGTATTTCTTAACTCCCTCGTTCTTGCCTTTATTATATGTGCAAAAAGAGAAGAACACAACAGGGACGTCGGACTGTGTGAGAATACACGTTTCGTCATTGCGAGCGTAGCGAAGCAATCCAGAAGCGTAGGTATTTCAATGGATTGCCGCGTCGCTCCGCTCCTCGCAATGACGGAAGAAACACTTTTCACACAGTCTGACGGTTCCTTTTGTGTTATCCTACGCGAACTTCTTTCGCGGTTTTACCTATCTCCTGATTCTCCATGCGCGAAGGGGCTATGCCGTACTGTTTCTTGAAGCAACGGGAAAAATGGGCCGCGTCGCAAAAGCCCAAAGATTCCGCGATGTCTGTCACGTGTGCGCCCAACTCGCTCAGCTGATGTTTTCCTTCCTCCAATTTGCGTTGCATGATGTACTTGCTCGGGCACATGCCTACCTGCTTGGCAAACAGCTTGGAAAAATAATGAACTTCCAGACCCACGTAAGCTGCCACCGACGATACACGGCAGACGCCGTAAAGATTTCGCCCGATGTAGCGCATCGCGCCGGCGATGGGCTTTGAATACTGCTGCCTGCTCGCGTTTTGGACAAGGTCGAAATAGTGTAACAGGATTTGTTTGGAAAGCGCCAAAAGAGACGCCTCGTCCGTTATGGTTTCCAAGTGATTGATGTAATAATCGCTGAGGGCAAAGCTCAGTTCCACCTCCATGCCGAGTTCGATGGCGATTCGGCAAGTGGCGGCGATCAGACAGATGAGGGAATTTTTCAGGGCGCGCAGGGAAGTTGGCCCCATTATCTCTCTATAATTGAGCAAGGACCGGTCGGTGTTCGGGGAATCGAGAATTTTGACAAATTCATCCCTTTCCAACCGGAACAGAGCATAACGGGTTCTGAGTTCCTCCTCATAGGTATGGTGGCGATACCCGCTCATGATCATCTGCTTAGCCGCCCGTTCAGCCTGTATTCGCAACAAAATAGCACACATCCCTTCAATAAAACACCTATTTATACAACAAGCATACGTTACGCGTTGATAAAATGCAATCGTAAATAACGCAAAAACTCGCGCCATACTCAAAAACAAGTTTAGAGAGGATATGGCGGAAACGGAGCACGCCGATGAATACATTAAATCTTGCGGGGGAATGGCGGTTGAGCAGGGACGGCGCGGCGCCCATACCGGGACGTTTACCGGGCTGCACCTACTTAGACTTCATGGCGAACGGCATGGAAGACCCGTTTTACGGGGAGAATGAGACCGGGGCGAGCGACCTGGCCCGGCACGATTACCGTTACAGCCGTACCTTTTGGCTCGACCAGGAGATGTTGGAAACCAAACGCCTTGAATTTGTCGCCGACGGGATAGACACCCTTTGCACCGTTTCCGTCAACGGGAAGGTGGCCGGCAAAACAGACAACATCAATCGGATCTGGCGGTTGGACATCAAGGAACTCTGCGTGCCCGGGGAAAACAACATCACGTTAGACTTCGCCAACCCATACGTTCATATCGAGACCAAGCAGAAAGCCGACCGCTTACCGAGGCCTATGGTCCCGGTAGGCGGCATCGGACATCTGCGCAAGACGCCCTGCCACTTCGGCTGGGACTGGGGCCCAAAACTGCCGCCGGCCGGCGTGGCGCGAAGTATCGGTCTGGAAGCCTTCGATCTCCGGGTGGAGGATCTGCGCATACGGCAGGAGCATGAAGGCGGCGCGGTCACCGTTCTTGCGGTCGCGACGCTCAGCGACGATCAGGGCGTCGACGTGGCGGGCGAGCTGGCGCTTACCTGCCCGGACGGCGAGAGGATCGTCCGCAATGCCGTCGCGGAGGGCGCCGTCTTACGTTGGAGTTTCCGCGTGGAAAACCCGCAATTGTGGTGGTGCAACGGTCTTGGCGAACAGCCGCTGTACCGTTTGGACCTGTCCGTAACCCGAATGGGGCGGGAGACGGATCGGCTCCGGCGGCAAATCGGCCTGCGCACCGTCGAGCTTGACACCGGGCCCGACGCGCATGGGCGCCGGTTCCGCTTCATCGTGAACGGCGTTCCCATTTTCGCAAAGGGCGCGAATTGGATTCCCCCCGACTCCTTTATCACTCGCGCGACCCGGGAAACCGTAGATTTTTACGTGGAGACGGCCAAACGCGCCAATATGAATATGTTGCGGGTCTGGGGCGGCGGCATGTACGAGAATGATGATTTTTACGACGCCTGTGACAGAAACGGTATCTTAGTATGGCAGGACTTCCTCTTCGCCTGCAACCCCTATCCATTTTATGATGAGGATTTTTTGGCCAATGTGCGCGCCGAGGTGGAGGACAATGTGCGCCGTCTGCGCCATCGGGCAAGCTTAGCTCTGTGGTGCGGCAACAACGAGACCGAGGCTTTTGTGATGATTTGGAAGAATCGACCGAAGATATTTAAAAGCAATCCTGATTTTTACCACAACATTCTTCGCCGGTGGGTGGCCGAAGCGGACGGTGTGACGGCCTATTGGCCGGGTTCGCCTTCCTCCGGTTCCATCGATGAACGGCCCCAAAACATGAAGGAAGGGCGGATACGGGGAGATGCCCATCTGTGGCAGATCTGGCACGGCATGCGGCCCATCGAAGCTTTCCGAACGTTCCCCACGCGCTTTTGCTCGGAATACGGCATGGAATCCATGCCCTCGATGCATACGATTCGCACCTTTACGGATAATCCCTCCCCCGAACTGTTCGATCCGGTGATGAGATTGCACCAAAAATGTCCGGGAGGCAATGAGAAAATCATGTTTTATCTCCTGGCAAAGTACAGGAATCCAGCCGGATTCGAGGATTTCGTCTATCTTTCCCAATTGGTGCAGGCCGATACGGTGCGTTTCGCCACCGATTGCTGGCGACGAAACATCGACAGGCAGAGCGGCGCGATCTTCTGGCAAATGAACGACTGTTGGCCGGTGGCCTCCTGGGCAGGAATCGATTACGAAAAGCAATTGAAGGCCGTCCTCTATCAATCCCGGCATTTCAACAAAATGCTCTGTCTCTCCAACGACTGTTTCCGCGACAGGGCCGAGATTTGTATCGTCAACGAGTATCCTTCCGCGTTCAGCGGCCGTTTGGAATGGGAACTGGAGGATTTTTCGGGGCAGCCCGTCGGGAGCGGCGAACGGGATGTGACGGTAGGCGCCGTCGCTTCCGAAAGGGCGGCGACTTTGCGCTTTGCCGACATCCTGAAGGACAGGAAAAAGACGGAGGTCGTATTGACGGCGCGTCTGACGGACGGGAGCGGCGTAAGGGATGAAAAAAGATGGCTCCTGACGCCGGACAGGAATGCGGCCCTGCCGCAGGCGAAGGTGACATACGCTTGCAGTGAAAACGAGGGTGTGGCCACCGTAAAGCTGACCGCAACCCATTACGCGCGTCATGTCTTTCTCGAAGCCGACGGCGTGACCGCGCCCTGGTCGGATAACTTCTTCGACATCCCCGCAGGCAAAAGCGTCTCGGTTACGGTAAACTTACCGGCCGGCATGAGCGAACGGGAATTTGCAAACCGATTAAAGGTGAGAACATTGGCCGACGTAAAACCGAAGAACAGCCGGCTCAAGGACCGCTTGTTGCGCGCGCTCATGATGTTGAAGCGGAAAAACTGGATTTACTGGCTGTTATGCAGGGTTTTGCTCGGATAGAGAAAGGGGATGCCGTTTGGTCGCGCCCGCATTCTTCCGCGCGACCAGACGGCGATCGAAAGGGTGGCAGGCATGAACAAGCGTATCGATTCGACCGGGAAGAGGCGAGAGTCCGGGATCCAATATCAGACAAACAGGGGAGAGCGGGTTTCCTATGGGATATACGCTCTCGGCCAGTTGATATTTTTCATGCTGATCAGCAATTTTCTTCAGCTTTACATGACCGATTCGGGCATACCCGCCACCTTGGTGGGAAGTATCTTCATGGTGGCGAAGGTTTGGGACGCGGTGAACGACCCGCTGTTCGGCATCATCGTGGACAAGTCCCGCTTGAAATCGGGGAAGTTCATCCCCTGGGTGCGATTGTCCACCTTCCTCATCCCCGTCACTTCTATCCTGCTGTTCGCCATGCCCTTAGGCGTGAGCGTACAGATTAAGGCCATCTGGGCGGCAGTGGCCTACATGTTGTGGGATACGAGCTACACCATCTGCGACGTGCCCATCTTTGCCTTGGCCACCAGCATGACCGACAACATCAAGGAGCGGGATTGGCTCTACCTGCTCAACCGTCTGTTCATGTTTGTGGGAGGGCTGTTGGTTACCATCACGATACCGTTGCTCTATCCCACCATCGGCTGGACGATGACGGTCGTCATCATGTCGGTTTTGGCCATGCTCACCATGCTGCCCGTCGGGTTCAAAGCCAAAGAACGCCACATCACGCAAGGCGAGGAAAGCGTCCGTATCGGCGATCTGTTTCGCTATTTGGCAAAAAACAAGCCTTTGCTTATCTTTAACGGGTCCCTCATCGTCGCGGCCCTCACCAACACCTCTGCGGCCATCGTCACCTATGTGGCCATTTACTGTCTGGGCGGGCCGGAATGGATTTCTGTTTTGGGACTCGCCATGGCGTTGCCCCTGTTGATTGGGATTCTATTGGCCAAACAGCTCATCAAACGGATGGATAAGTTCACCGTGCTTATGGCCTGCCTCGCCGCCAATCTCTTATTGGGCGTATTGATGTACTTCGTCGGCTATGCCAATGTGGCGCTTTTTCTTGTCGTCGTCGCGACGCGCGCCCTCTTTGCGAGTACCGGCACGATATTGGTCGTGATGTTCACTGCGGACTGCGCCGAATACGGTCATTTTGTCACGGGGGAGCGGGCGCAGGGCATGGCTTTTTCCATCCAAACCTTCACCGCCAAACTCACCGGGGCCTTGGCAGGCGCCATCGGCATGTTTGTCCTGGGGGCCGTGGGTTTCGCATCGGGCGAAGGCGCCGCGCAGACGGCCGGGACCATCGCCTGGATATGGCGCATGTACACCATCATACCGCTCATTGCCGGAACCGTTTCCTTTTTGATTTTTTTGTTCGGTTACAAACTCCGCGACTGCGACGTGGCGCTGATGGCGCGCGCCAACGCCGGGGAAATCAGCCGGGAAGAAGCGCAGGCGGGTTTTTCAAAACAGTATGTTCGCAAACCGGCTGATCGGAGCGAATGACCTGATTCTGTACATAGGTTAATTACGCGAGCTTCTTGCGCGCTTTCACCACGGTAATGAGAGTCCCGGCGAGGACGAGCAGGACCGTAAAGCCGAGCATGACGGCCATCGGCCCCAGAAGGGCGCCGAAGTCGTATTCGGACATCCGCCCGATTTTGTTGTTGTTCACGATATACCAGTAGGCTGGCGTGAGCGCCGATATTTTCAGCACGCTGTCCGCGAGGAACTGTTGCGGGATGAAAGCGCCCGACAGAAACGAGACGCAGAGCATCAGGACCGTCGACACGCCCGAAAAAACGGTCTCGTTCTTCACGGCCTGACCGATAAGGAAACCGAGCGCCGTCACCGAAAGCACGAAGGGTATGCTGTTTACGATGAACATGATGTGGGCGGGCGACAGGCGCGCGTCACCCGCGAAGTAGAGCGACAGCAGGGCGCCGATCAGCCAGATGGCGGCCCCGAAGCAGGCCTGCGCGGAGAACAACGCCGTATTTCTTCTCCTGATGCTGACAGGCGACACGGCCGTCCGCAGATAGAGCTTGCGCTCGTTCAGCGCCATCATCGCGATGCCGATGCCCATGACAAGGGAACCGAGCACCCCGTAGACGAATATATTGTAGAAATTGTTCAGGTTTTCAATGCCCGATTTCGAAGTCCCGAGGTTTTCGACCTTCACCGTATCGCTCAGGCTTTTCTCCGTGAGCTTCGCGATTTCGTCCGCGGAACT
>JAITEX010000090.1 GCA_031281765.1 Eubacteriales Family XIII. Incertae Sedis bacterium
ATGCCGACGGAATACAAGAGTGATATTCAGATAGCGCAGGAGACGGAGCTGCAGCCTGTTGGCGGGATTGCGGCGAAGGTGGGCCTCGGCCCGGACGACATAGAGCAGTACGGGAAGTACAAGGCGAAGGTGGACTACAATCTGCTGACGGGGCGGCTCGCGGACCGCGCGGACGGGAAGCTTATCCTGATGACGGCTATTACGCCGACACCGGCCGGTGAGGGCAAGACGACGACGACGATAGGGCTCGCCGACGGGCTGCGCAAAATCGGCAAAAATTCCGTGGTCGCAATGCGGGAACCGTCGCTCGGCCCCGTATTCGGGGTGAAGGGCGGAGCTGCCGGCGGCGGCTATGCGCAGGTGGTTCCGATGGAGGACATCAATCTGCACTTTACGGGCGATATGCACGCTATCGGCGCCGCGAACAATCTGCTTGCCGCCATGCTCGACAATCACATATTCCAGGGGAATGAGCTCGGCATCGATCCGCGCAAGGTCACGTGGCGCCGGTGCGTCGATATGAACGACCGTCAACTGCGCCGCTTGACGAATGGTCTCGGCCCTGCGGGCGGTATGCCGCGCGAGGACGGGTACGACATCACAGTGGCAAGCGAAATCATGGCGATACTCTGTTTAGCGTCGGATATTACGGATTTGAAACGCCGGTGCGCGAATATCATCGTCGGCTATACGTTTGACGGCGACCCGGTCACGGCGGGCGGGCTGAAAGCCGAGGGCGCGATGACGGCGCTGCTGAAAGACGCGCTGAAGCCGAATTTAGTGCAGACGCTTGAAGGGACGCCGGCCTTTGTCCACGGCGGCCCGTTCGCGAATATCGCGCACGGCTGCAATTCCATCATGGCAACGCGGCTCGCTTTGAAGCTCGGAGACTATGTCGTAACGGAAGCAGGGTTCGGCGCCGACCTCGGGGCGGAAAAATTCCTCGACATAAAATGCCGCATGGCGGGCTTGACGCCGGACGCCGTCGTTATCGTGGCGACGGTACGGGCATTGAAACACCACGGCGGAGCGGCGAAAGAGGATTTGGGGACGGAGGACCTCGCGGCATTGAACAGCGGGCTTCCGAATCTCCTGCAACATGTTTCAAATATTACGGAGGTCTACGGATTGCCGGCGGTGGTCGCTATCAACCGTTTTCCGACGGATACGGAAGCCGAACTTAAACTCGTCGAAGTTAAATGCCGTGAACTCGGGGTGAATGTGGCGCTCTCCGAAGTCTGGGGCAAGGGCGGAGACGGCGGCGTGGCTTTAGCCGGGGAAGTGGTGCGGCTCTGCGATGAGAAGTCTGACTTCCGTTTCAGTTACGATTCTGATCTTTCGATAGCCGCGAAGATAGAGGCGGTTGCGACGAAGATATACCACGCCGGCGAGGTGAATATCGTACCGGCGGCCGTAAAGCAGATGGCCGTGCTCGAAAAGCTCGGCTTCGGCTCTCTGCCGATCTGCGTTGCAAAGACGCAGTACAGCTTTTCGGATGACCCGAAGCTGCTCGGCGCGCCGGACGGCTTCACGCTGACGGTGAGCGGCATGAAGGTTTCCGCCGGAGCGGAGTTTATCGTCGTCCTGACGGGCGATATTATGACGATGCCGGGATTGCCGAAGAGACCGGCGGCCGAGAAGATAGACGTGGACGCAACGGGCCGCATTTCGGGATTGTTCTGATGGGCGGTTTCGCTGTCCCGGAACGGGATATAGCGGGATTTCTTGATGAACTTTCGTCAAAAAGCCCGACGCCCGGCGGCGGCGGCGCTTCCGCGCTTGCGGGCGCGCTCGCGGCGGCGCTCGGGTCGATGGTCGCGAATTTGACTATCGGGAAGGAAAAGTACCGCGAGTCTGAAGATGAGATGCTGCACGCGTTGGCGCGGCTCCGCGTTCTGCGCGATGAGCTGCTACGGCTCGCGGATAAGGATGCGGAAGCATTCGCGCCCTTAGCTGCGGCCTATGGCCTGCCGGCGGGGAATGAGGAGGAGCGCCGCGCAAGGGCTTCGGTAATGGAACCGGCGCTGAAAGCGGCGGCCCTCGTGCCGCTCGAGATAATGAAGCACTGCGCGGCGGTAATCGAGCTGCTTGAAGTCCTCGAGGCAAAGGGCAGCGTGATGGCCGTCAGCGATACGGCCTGCGGAGCCGCGCTTGCAAAGGCGGCGCTCAGATCCGCATGGCTGAATGTCCGCGTGAATACGAGGCTGATGACGGATGCGGAAACCGCGGAGCGGATCGATGCCGGGGGGAGCGCCCTGCTTGCGGAATATGCTGCCCGGGCGGATCAGGTGTATGAAGACGTAGAGCAGAGACTTCTGCGGAAATGACAAACAGCGGAATGGAGATAAACATGAAGGTGATGAGGACTAGCGCGGTATGCTGATTTACGGTAAGGCTATAGCGGACGGGATTCTCGAGGTGGCAAAAGAGGGCGCGGACGCGCTGCGCGCGCGCGGTGTGATCCCGACGCTCGCCATCGGGCGAATCGGTGAGAACGACGCCGATGAGGCCTACGAAAATTCGATAAAAAAAACTATCGGCAGGGGCGGCGTCAGGTTCTTTTCCTCGACGATACCAATAACGTCGGAGCATTCACAGTTTGAACGCATGGTGAGTGGGTTGAACCTTGACGACCTTATCCACGGCGTGCTTTTGCTCCGGCCGCTGCCTGCGCATATAGACGAGGAGCGAATCAAGGCGATAATGCTTCCCGAGCGGGATGTGGATGGCATTACGGACGTATCGATGGCAGGCGTCTATGCCTTGGCGTCAGGCAGTTCGCTTGACAGGGGATTTGCGCCCTGTACGGCCGAGGCGGTGGCGCGCGTCCTGGGCGGCGCCGGAATCAAAATAGCGGGAAAGCGCGCCGTAGTCATAGGGCGCAGCCTCGTGGTCGGCAAGCCGGCCGCCATGTTGCTATTGCGCGAGGGCGCGACGGTTACGATAGCGCACAGCCGGACAAAGGATCTCGCGTCGGTAACGCGCGAGGCGGATATTGTCGTCGTCTGCGCCGGCCTTGCCGCCGAAGGCAGGGATAAACGGCTCGGCGCCGGATATTTCAAAGCCGGGCAGACGATAATCGATTGCGGTATCAATACCGATGCGGACGGCGTTTACGGGGATGTCGATACCGGGGCGGCGGACGCCCTTGGCGCGGATATTACGCCCGTACCGGGCGGGCTCGGCGCGGTGACGACGGCGCTGCTTGCGGAGCATACGGTAAAGGCGGCGCTGCGCGCTAATGTGGATGCAAAGAAATGACGGAAGAAGGCAGGATGAAAGAGAATACGCCGATAGCGGCCCTCGGGTATGCGAATATCGACCTTGAACGTAAACGCCGGACGGGGTATGCCGAAGTGATATTCTGTCTCGGCAAGACGCCGGAGCAGGTCGCGGGCATTATGCAAAAGATGGCCGAAACGGAGCGGCTTATAATAGGGACGAAAGCGTCGGTTGAACAGTATGAGGCGGTAAGATCCGGATTGTCAAGCGCCGGGCTTGACGCGGATGGGCTTTCGCTGACGTATTATGCGGACGCGAAAATGATAATTCTTTCGGAAACACTGCGGCCTGCGGAACGTAAGGGCAGCGTCGCCGTGGTCAGCGGCGGGACGGCGGACATACCGATAGCCGAGGAAGCCGCGCTGACGGCCGACGCTTACGGGTTCGAGGCCCTGCGCGTCTACGATGTCGGAGTTGCCGGTCTGCACCGGCTGCTCGAACGCATAGAGAAAATCAGAAGCGCGGACGTCGTCGTGGCGGTCGCCGGTATGGAGGGCGCGCTTGCGTCGGTGGTTGCGGGACTCGTGTCCGTACCCGTCATCGCGGTGCCGACGTCGGTTGGCTACGGGGCGTCGTTTGAAGGGATGACCGCGCTGCTTTCCATGCTGAACAGCTGCAGCCTCGGCGTGGCTGTAATGAATATCGACAACGGGTTCGGCGCGGGGCATCTCGCGGCGATGATCGCGGATAAGGGGAAGTAGAGCGGATATGGCGTCAAGGATATTGTATTTCGAATGTGAATCGGGCATCAGCGCGGATATGGCGCTCGGCGCCCTGATAGGCCTCGGCGCGGATGCGCGAGTTATAGCGGCGGAAGTCGCAAAGGTGGTGCGCCTGCCGTTTGATTTGCGCGCGGAGCGTATTGAGAAGAACGGCGTACGCGGAATAGATGTGCGGGTCGTTGTGGAAGAGGACGCGCACGGGCATAACCATGAACACGGGCATCCGCATGGCGAGGGGCATGCGGAACATCACGCGCAGAGGGGGCATGGCGAACATATGACGTACGCGCGGGTGCGGGATATGATAGCGGCGGCGGGTTTGAGCGAAAGGGCGTCAAGGTATGCACTTGACATATTTGCGGTTCTCGGAACGGGTGAGGCGGAAGTGCATGGCGTGGCTCTCGAAGAGGTGGCGTTCCATGAGGTAGGCTCACCGGCTTCGCTTATCGATATTATCGGAACGGCGGTTGCGGCGGATCTGATAGGGATCGAAGAAATATGCTGCGGCGCAGTCCGCGACGGGCAGGGGACGATAGCCTGCGCGCACGGCATTATACCGGTCCCGGTCCCGGCGGTGGTAGCTATGTCGAAGCGCAGCGAAATCCCCCTAGAGATAGATGCGGGAGTGACGACGGAGATGGTCACGCCGTCCGGTTATGCGATACTGAACGGGCTCGGCGCGAAATTCTGCCCCGGCATAAAGCTGCGGACGGTGCGCGAGGGCTTCGGGTTCGGCAA
>JAITEX010000084.1 GCA_031281765.1 Eubacteriales Family XIII. Incertae Sedis bacterium
TCGAATGCCTTGTCGCACGTGACGAGCGTCAGCCCTTCCGTCCTCGCCTGCGCGGCAATCATACGATCGAACGGGTCTCTATGGTCCCAATCGAGCAGCCCAGCGTCATAGGCTTGTTCTTGGGTGAGCGGCAATTCTTTGACGCCCAATGCGTCCACTACCTCACGGTAATGTTCCACAACATCTTTATAGTTTTCCAATTTGCCGCGTCTGTATTTGTTTGTGATTTCAAACGCGGTAAGCGCGGAAACATACACTTCGCCTTCTGATTCTTCAATTGCCATCCTTGCTTTATCGCTCAATTTCGATACTTGAGTCTGCTTAGACGCCCACATAAACGCATGGGTATCAAGCAAAATATCCTTTATAGTTTGCTCAGCCATTCTCTTTCAATCTCCTCCGTCCATTCCGATTCAAATAAAGCCGCTTCTTCCTCAGGTGTGGCAGGCGGCCCTTTGATAAACCCCAACTGGCGCTTTTTCTTCTTCGGTATCGGCGTCAAACGCGCGACGGGCTCGCCGTTGTGCGTAAGCGCCCACTCCCCGGCGTCAAGGTCTAAACCGCCGGGCAGGCCGGGCATAATGCCGGCGGACGCCGCGGAACCTGCTTCCGGCGCATAGAGGTCGCCTGCCGGCTGCTCGCGCAGGAGCAACAGTTTGTCGAGTTCGGCCGCTCCCGCGCGGTAGTCACGCTCGCTGATGATACGCGCCACAGCCTTGCCGTTCTTCGTTATCACCACGTCCTCGCGCGTTATCGCACCGAGGTATTTCCCGAGATTCTTTTTCAGTTCGGTCGCCGTTATCTCCATAGAGAATCCTCCCCTCTGTATGAACAGCATTTAAGCATAATAACTCTTATTGCTTCGTACATTATAGTATCATATCGAACGAAATATGTCAAGAGAAACGCCAAAATAAAATAAAACGTGCGAAATCTCGTTAATCGCACGATAATTCCCGGTTCATTATGCTCCCGTGTGCCTCAATGACACAAAAAAGAACGTCCCTTTTGTGCTAGCTTTTGTGCTATTTCACCTTTTTCCACTCGATGAAGAACGGCTTGAACGTGATTTCTATCGTCGTTCCGCGGCCCTGCTCGCTTTCGAGGCGAATGTCCGCGTCATGTATCAGCGCGATATGCTTTACGATGGCGAGGCCGAGACCCGTGCCGCCCGTCTTTTTGCTGCGGGAACGGTCCACGCGGTAGAAGCGCTCGAACACGCGCTCCCGCGCGTTTTCCGGGATGCCGATGCCCGTATCGGAAACCGTGACGCGCGTCTTGGCATCGATGCGGTCAAAGCGAATATCGACGCGCCCGCCCGGCACATTATACTTGATGGCATTGTCGATAAGGTTTGAGAACAGTTCTTCCATCATTGAGCGGTTTGCCCGCACCGACACGTTTTCCTTCGCGTGTCCCACGGTCACGGTCACACCCGACCCGGCCGCCTTTTCCGCAAGCTTTTCGGCAATCCCGAGCGCCACGGTCTCGAGATCCACTATCTCGAAATTCCCGTCGGCGCGCCCTTCGTCGAGCTTTGAGATAAACATGATGTCCTCGATCAGCGTGATGAGCCGGTGCGACTCGTCGCGTATCTTGCGTACAAATTCCGCCTTGTCCTCGGGCGCCACCATGCCCGCGTCGAGCATTTCCGCGTAGCCCGCGATGCTCGTCAGCGGCGTCTTCAACTCATGCGATACGTTCGTCGAAAACTCCCGCCGCATATTCGCCGCCGCCCCCTGTTCGCCTTCAGCCCGCCGGTAGAGCGCGTGCGCCAACGGCCGTACCACCTTATTCCACTGCTTTGTATCCGACATTTCTCACCGTCTTTATGATGTCCGCCCCCGCGCCGAGCTTCTGGCGCAGCGACATGACGTGCATATCCACCGTACGGGTTTCGCCCGCATAATCATAGCCCCATATCCCGCTCAAAAGCTTCTCGCGCGAGAAGACGATTCCCTCATTCTCCATCAGGTGCTTCAGCAGCTCAAATTCCTTGAACGTGAGGCTGACTTCCGCGCCCGAAACGAAGGCGCTCCGCTTCGCCACGTCTAAGGAGACCGGGCCGATTTCAAACACGCCGCCCGCGTTATCCCCGCCCGGCGCGGCCCGCTTCAAAAGCGCCTTCACGCGGGACATGAGTTCCGTCACATAGAACGGCTTCGTCACATAGTCGTCCGCCCCGTAATCGAACCCCTTCACGCGGTCGTATTCGCCGACCTTTGCGGTCAGCATAATAACGGGGATCTCCTTTGTCGCCGCGTCCTTGCGCAGGCGCTTCAGCAGCGCGAGCCCGTCCTCCTCCGGCAGCATAATATCGAGCAGAACCAAATCGGGGATCCCCGCTTCCACCGCCGCGAAAAAGTCGCTGCCCTGCGCAAAACCCGCCGCCTCATAGCCCGAGGAACCGAGCGCGTATTCAACGAGCTCCCGGATATTGTCGTCGTCCTCGACGAGATACACCACTTGTTTTTTTTCTTCTTTCATATACTGTTTGTCCCTATGCTCCTGTGTATATTGTACACCATCTACCCCGCCAAACGCGCTGGTATATCCACGGGCGCGGCACACGCGGCCTGCGGCGCGGAAACCTTCACGCTGATATATTCCGCCGTTCGCTCGTCCCGCGGGTTCTCGAATAATTCCTTTGTATCGCCCTGCTCCACAAGCTCGCCGAGCAGGAAGAACGCCGTCTTATCGCTGATATGAGCCGCCTGCTGCATATTGTGCGTCACAATGACCACGCTGTATTTGCTGCGCAGCTCGCGGAGCAGCTCCTCTATTTTCGCCGTGGAAAGAGGGTCAAGCGCGCTCGTCGGTTCGTCGAGAAGCAGCACTTCCGGCGATACCGCAAGCGCCCGCGCGATGCAGAGCCGCTGCTGCTGCCCGCCGGACAGGCTCATGGCCGGCTTTTTCAAACGGTCCTTCACCTCGTCCCAGATTGCCGCGTCGCGCAGTGATTTTTCGACAATCATCTCAAGCTCCTGGCGCGACCGTACGCCGTGCGTCCGCGGGCCGTAGGCGACATTATCAAACACGCTCATCGGGAAGGGGTTCGGCTTCTGGAATACCATTCCGACGCGTTTGCGCAGCATGCTGACGTCCGGCATCGTATAAATATCCTCGTCGAACAGCCGGACGCTGCCCTCCACCCTGCAGCCTTCCACAAGGTCATTCATGCGGTTCAGCGTCCTGAGAAACGTGCTCTTGCCGCAGCCGGACGGGCCGATGAGCGCCGTTATTTCGCGGTACTTCATATCGAAATGTATATCGATGAGCGCATGCATCTCCCCGTAATGCAGATTTAAATTTTTTACCGAAAAGCAGTTCATTGTTCTCTCCTTTCAAACAATAACGTTATATCCTGTTCCGATTCGCCCGTTTTAGAATCGCGGACGAAGCGACGTTTATCACCGCGACGAGCACGAGCAGCACTATCGCCGTGGCATAACCCTCCCCGACATGCAGGCTCTCTCCCGACAGCGCGTACATATGGACCGAAAGCGTCCGCGCGGACTGCAGCGGCGAATACGGTATCTGCGCCACGGTCCCCGCCGTGTAGATAAGGGCCGCCGTCTCTCCGACCACGCGCCCCGAACTGAGTATCACACCACCGAATATGCCGGGCGCCGCCGCCGGCAGCACCACCTTGAATATCGTGCGCAGCTTGCCCGCCCCAAGGCTGAGCGATCCCTCGCGCAGGCTGTCCGGGACCGCGAGCAGCGCCTCCTCCGAGGAGCGCAGCACTATCGGCAGCACCATGATTGCGAGCGTCAGCGCGCCGGACAGGACCGAAAACCCGAACCCGAGGAAGGTCACGAAGAACAGCATGCCGAACAGGCCGAACACGATTGACGGTATCCCCGCAAGCGTTTCGGACATGGCGCGGATAAATTTCACGATTTTGCTGCCGCGCTTTGCGTATTCCACGAGGAATATCGACGCGAACACGCCGAAGGGCACGGCTATCACCAGGGCAAGCGCCGTCAGGATCACCGTGGATATAAGCGCCGGCGTCAGCGACACGTTTACGCTGTTATAGGTCAGCGAGAACAGTGACGGCTTCAGGTACGGCAGCCCTTTTACCACGACGAACAGCACGATGAAGGCGAGCGTGGCCGCCGTCAGTGCTATCGACGCCCATACGAGCCACTTCATGATATTCTCTTTGATTTTCATACCCGTCACGTCGCCGCCCCCTTCCGCGCGCGTCCGAGCAGCCGCAATAGCCTGCTCCCGGAATGCCCTCGCGTAATAAGCGGCACGCTCAAATCTATGAGCAAAATGAAGATGAAGAGCGTCGCGCCCGTGGCGATGAGCGCCTGCCGGTGGATGCCCGAAGCGTAGCCCATTTCGAGGACGATGTTTGCCGTCATCGTCCGGACGCCCTCAAGCAGCCCTTCCGGCATGCGCGGCTGGTTCCCCGCCACCATAATGACCGCCATCGTTTCGCCGATGGCCCTGCCGAGGCCGAGCACCACCGCGGCGATGACGCCGGATTTGGCCGCCGGAAGCACCACGCCGAACACGGAGCGGTAATGCCGCGCCCCGAGCGCCACCGCGCCCTCATATAGTTCGCCGGGCACAGCCCTGAGCGAAGTTTCCGAAAGCGTGATGATAGTCGGGAGTATCATAATGCCGAGCAGTATGCTCGCCGACAGCATCGAACTGTCAAACAGCGGCACGAGGGCCGCCATGCCGAAGAACCCGTAGACTACGGACGGAATGCCCGCAAGCAGGTCCACCCCGGGTTTCAGAAACCGGTAGAGCCGCGACGGGCAGGAGTTCGCGAGATAGACGGCCGAGAGTATGCCGATCGGCACGCCTATCACCACAGCGCCAAAGGTGACGATAATGCTGCCGACTATCATCGGCAGTATGCCGAAGGACGGCGGCACATTCGATGGCGACCAATCCGTTCCGAGCAGGAAATTCGCGACGCCTATCTCCTTGATGGTCGGGATACCTGAACCGAGCAGAAAGACGCATATCATCCCCACCGCAAATACAGAAGCGAGGGCCGCGACGAAAAATACGCCGCGCATCGCCCTCTCCTGTCTTTTAATTCGTTTTACTCCGGCGGACAGGTTTACTTTGCGAGGCATCTATACCTCGCTCCACGTGGTGACGTCACCCGAGAATATCTGCTTCACCGCATCCTTTGAGAGATCGTCCATCGAATTGTTCTTGTTGATAATGACCGCAATGCCATCTATCGCGATCTGCAGGGGCGTCAGCTCCGCGGCCTCTTCCGGCTTCAGTTCCCTGCTCGCCATACCGATGTCACAGGTACCCTCGAGCGCCGCCGAGATGCCCGCGCTCGAATCGCTCATCTGTATTTCGATATTCGCGCCTTTGTTTTTCTCGAGATAGGCTTCCTTCAGCTTCTCCATAACGGGCGTGACGGACGAGGAACCCGCGACGACTATCTTGCCGGACGGCAGTGAGAGGTTGGCCTTTTGCGCGCCCTCCATCGGGATGTACTTATTGTCCGCTACGACCTGCTGCCCTTCGTCCGAGAGGATGAAGTCGATGAAGTCCTTCGCCAGCCCCGCGGCCGCGCCCTTTGTTACGATATTGAACGGCCGCGACACCGTGTATTCACCCGAAACGACATTGTCCGTCGTCGCCTCCGCTCCGTCGATCTTGACGGCTTTCACCGTATCATTCAGCGAACCGAGGGACACGTAGCCAATCGCATAATCATCGCCTGATACGTTCTTCATCATGATTTCCGTCTGGTTCGCGATGACCGCGTCCTTCGTCGTGTGGTCCGTCTTGCTGCCGTCGTCGCCCTTCTCTTCAATGCCGAAAAGCTCGATAAACGCCCCGCGCGTACCCGAACCTTCCTCGCGTGAAATCACCTTGATCTCATTCTCCTTGTCAAATTCTTCGCTTGACCCCGTGCTCTCCCCGCATCCCGCGAGCGCGCCGGACGATACCGCCAGAACCAGCGTCAGGGCCGCGGCCACGATTTTCTTTGTTTTCATTTCATTTCCCCTCTTTCTTTCTTCCTGTTCTTCTTTTCCATGCTTTAATGATAGAGGAGGAATATATAGAACGAAGTTCGCCTTATGTAAAATCTGCGTAAAGGAAAAAGGGCCGCCCTTCCGGGCGGCCCTTTCCTCTAGTATTGTCACTACACAGTTTTCTTACGGGTGTGCCGTCTTACTCCGCGCTGTCATACGCGTGCTCAGCCGGCATGGTGAAGTCCGCTTCCTTCAGCGGGACCATCTTCGTCTTGTGGATGATCTTGTAGCCGACGAAGATGAGCAGCAGGATCGGGATGATGCCGAAGGTGCCCGCGAAGCCGATGATGTCCTCCGTGCCGGCGCCGGCCTTCGGAATCATGACCCAGACATTGCCGATGATGATAACAAGGAATACCAGCGCCGCGAGTATCGGACCAAACGGGAAGAACTTCGACTTGTATTTCAGTTCACTGACCGAATGCCCCTGAGCCTTCCACGCCTGCCTGAACCGCAGGTGCGTGATCGAGATGCCGAGCCAGATAATGAAGCCCGTAACGCTCGAAGCATTGTAGAAGAACGCGTAAATTGCGTCAAGGCCGACAAGCGTCGAAAACATTGCGAGGGCGCCGACGGCAGCCGTCGCGCAGACCGCGATAGCGGGGACGCCGCGAGAAGTCGTCCGTCCGAGAATCTTCGGCGCCTGCTTCTGCCGGCCCATCGAATAGAGCATACGCGAGGCCATGTAAAGCGAGGAGTTGCCCGCCGAAAGCACCGAGGTGAGAATGACAAAGTTTACGATGCCCGCAGCATACGGTATGTCTATCATCTTGAACAGGATAACGAAGGGTGACATCGTGACGTCTTCTTCGCTTCCGCCGAGCAGACGAGGATCGTTGAACGGAATCAGCGTCGCTATTACGCTAATGGCAAGCACATAGAAGATCATTATGCGCCAGAAAACCGTCTTGATGGCTTTCGGTATCGATTTCTCGGGGTCCTTTGCTTCCGCAGCCGCAATGCCGACGCCCTCTGTTCCCTGGAACGAGAAGCCGGCTACGAGGAATACGGAGAGGAAAGCGCTGAAGCCGCCGATGAACGGCGCCTTTGCCGGATTGCCGTCTGCATCCGTGGCCTCAAGCACCCAGTTCGAAAAACCGGTGCTATGCGAACCGCCGACGCCGCAGATGACGAGTACGCCGATGATGATGAAGAGGACGACCGCAATGACCTTAACGCTCGCAAACCAGAATTCAGCCTCCGCATAGCCTTTGACGTTGAACAGGTTCAGCGCCAGAAGGATGACGAAGAATATCAGCGACCATATCCAGCTCGGTACATCGGGGAACCAGAACGTCATAAGAATGGCCGACGCCGCGAATTCCGCCGCGAGCGTGATGGCCCATGAAATCCAATAGTTCCATCCAAACATCATGCCGGCGGCAGGATCGACAAACCGCGTCGCAAAGGTCTGGAAACCTCCGGGCAGCGGCAACTTTGTGGCCATCTCGCCGAGCGAGGTCATCATCAGATAAACTATAATACCGATAATAGCGTAGCACAGTACAGCTCCGCCGGGCCCGGCGTCATGAATCGTCGCGCCGGACGCGAGGAAGAGCCCCGTTCCGATGGCGCCGCCGATGGCAATCATGCTGAGCTGCCGTTGGCCGATTCCGCGCTTCAATTGACCCGCGTGTTCTTGACTACTCATTTACAATAACTCCTTTCACAATAACTACCAATATGGATAAATCCACAACAATAACTGTATTATACTACGAGAAATAAGCATTGCAAGGAAATTGTTAAAAAAATATCTATTAATCTTTATGTATAAATATACATAGATATAAAGCGGCTACAAATGGCTGAATTTAGCCATTTGTAGCCGCTTTTGCGCTTTAATCAATTAAACCGTTAGTTTTATTATCTAACTATTTTGCGCGTTCTTTTACGCCGCTCTTTTCTCATCCGCCACGGACGTCCCGAAAAGCTTCCTGATGGCAAACATCAGGATAACGAAGAGGATTACCGCCGCCGGCAGCATTATTGCCGCGCTCTGGACATAGCCCGCTATAATGAACATTACGAAACTGAAGATCGCCACGGTGGTCGCATAGGGCAGCTGCGTGCGCACGTGGTTGATGTGGTCGGACTGCGCGCCGGCCGACGCCATGATGGTCGTATCGGAAATCGGGGAGCTGTGGTCGCCGAATACGCCGCCCGCGAGGCAGGCCGCGATGCCGATGACGAAAAGCTGCTCGTTACCCGCTGCAAATACGGCGCAGACGATGGGAACCATGATGCCGTAGGTGCCCCACGACGTACCCGTAGCAAACGCTATGGCCGCGGAAATAATGAAGACAACAGCCGGGAGAATATTGACGAGGCTGTTCGCCGGGCCTTCCATCACCGCGGTGACAAAGTCGGTCGAGCCGAGCGAGTCGGTCATATTCTTCAGCGTCCATGCAAAGGTGAGGATGAGGACGGGGGAAGCCATCGCTCCGACGCCTTTCGGAATCACATCGGTGAGGTCCCTTATCTTTATCAACCTTCTGCAGAAATAATATAATATTATAATTATTGTTGAAACGAGGCCGCCTATCACGAGGCCGAGCGCCGCGTCCGCGTTGCCGAAAGCGGAGACGAAGGATTCGCCATCGAAGAACCCGCCCGTGTAGATAAGGGCGATAACGCAGGAAATGATGAGGACCACGATGGGCACGACCATGTCATATACGCGCCCTCTCGTATTGACCTCTTCCTTTTCGAAATCCTTATAGGGACGCTCCGGCGTCGTATACAGGTCGCCATTGAGGAGCGCGTTCCGCTCATGTTTTGCCATCGGCCCGAAATCAAACTTCAGCAGGATGAGGCACAATATCATAATAATAGTGAGGATCGCGTAGAAATTGTAGGGTATCGCCTTGATGAACATCGTGAACCCGTTGATGTCCGCGTACGCTTCCTCTTCCGGAATATAGGAAGCGACCGCCGCGGCCCACGTTGAAATAGGAGCCAGAATACAGATCGGGGCTGCGGTCGCGTCTATGAGATACGCGAGCTTCGCCCTTGAAACGTTTTGCCGGTCGGTAATAGGCCGCATTACATTGCCGACGGTGAGACAGGCAAAATAGTCATCGATAAAGATGAACAGATGGAAGACCATCAACGCAAGCTGCGCGCCGACCCGTGTCTTCACGTGCTTTGACGCCCAGTTGCCGAACGCCTCGGCGCCGCCGACCTTTGACATCAATATTACGATGATTCCGAGAATGATGAGGAATATGACTATGCCCATATTCCATCCATCCGTAAGCGCGGCTAAGAACCCATCCCTCACGATATGGTTGATGGTCCCCGAAAACGCATTGCCGGATTGCCATACCGCCTCGCCCGCGTCGTCAAACACGCCGGGATTCGGTCCGCTCGCGTAGAAAATGCCGCCGATCAGAACGCCCAAGAATAATGAAGAGAAAACTTCCTTTGTAATAAGAGCGAGAACGATCGCTACTAAGGCGGGAACCAGCGACCAAAACGTTCCGTACAGCGGCGACGCATATCCGCCTGCCGCACCTTCCTCCGCCGCATGAATAAATGAAGGCACTGCACAGGCAACAATTGTGATTGCCGCGGCAAGCATCAACCTCCATCTACTCAGCTTCGCCAATTTTGTCATAACACACCTCCTTATGTTAGACCTCCAGCTACTATTGTGGAATATGCTTAATTTATATCATTTAGTTGCGTCCATTGTCAAGTTTTCTGCCTGTTTTGGCTCCTTTTTTGGATTTTCGCCTTACATTTGCTTTTGTGCTTTAATCTGGTAAACCGCTAAACCCGACACGGCGACACAAGGGGACGGTTCCGTTGTGTTATTTTGTATACAATTTTGCACAGAGGAACCGTCCCCTTGTGTTATTTTCTTTTCCGCGCGATAAGCAGCATGACGCGCGTGACCGCGTAGAATATAATGAGGACCGCAAAGACGCCCGCCAGTCCGAGCATCATCACTTCAAGTCCCTGTGTCATCAAATGTGTATCCATACTAAACTCCTCTCTCTCATTCACATTCCCGGTCAGCCCGCAAGTATGGCCGGCACGAGGGCCAGCACCATACTGCCCGCGACGACGGAGCCGAGCTGGCCTGCGACGTTCGCGCTCATGGCCTGCATGAGAATAAAGTTCGTCGGGTCCTCCTTTGTCGCCATGCGCTGCACCACGCGTCCCGACATCGGGAAGGCGGAAATGCCGGCGGCCCCTATCATCGGGTTTACCTTGCGGTGCGCCGGCAGGAAGAGGTTCAAAAGCTTCGCAAAAAGGACGCCGCCGGCCGTATCGAAGATAAAGGCGACGAGCCCCATGGCGAGTATCATAATGGTCCGTATATCGAGGAAGGCGTCCGCCGTCATCGTCGAGCCTATCGTAATGCCGAGCAGCAGCGTGACGATGTTCGCCAGCTCATTCTGCGCGGCGAGCGAGAGGCGCTCGAGCACGCCGCAGACGCGGACGAGGTTCCCGAACATAAGCGCGCCGATCAAGGCGACGCTCATCGGCGCGAGTATGCCCGCAATCAGCGTGATGAGTATCGGGAAAAGTATCTCCACCACCTTCGGAATATCGCTCGCCGACGCGTAGCTCATGCGCATCCGGCGCTCCTTCTTCGTCGTCAGCGCCCTGATAACGGGCGGCTGGATCAGCGGCACGAGCGACATATACGAATAGGCCGCGACCGAGATGGGCCCGAGATAGTTCTGCGCGAACTTCGAGGCGACGAATATCGACGTCGGCCCGTCCGCCGCTCCTATTATGCCGATGGACGCCGCTTCCTTCAGGTCGAACTGCCCCGTCGCAAGCGCGAACATCATCGTGAAGAAGATGCCGAACTGCGCGGCCGCGCCGAAGAACAGCATGAACGGGTTCTGCAAAAGCGGCTTGAAGTCTATCATCGCGCCGACCGCGATAAAGATGAGCACGGGGAACAGCTCCGTCACGATGCCCGCGTTGTACAGTATTTTCAGGAAGCCCGGCTCGCCGTCGAACTCCAGCGCCGAGGACCACGGAATATTTACGAGAATAGCGCCGAAGCCTATCGGCAACAGCAGCATCGGTTCGTATTCGAATTTGATAGCGAGGAATATCAGCGTCCCGCCTATAATGAACATGACGGCTTCTTTCCATGTCAGCCCGAGAATGCCCACACCTATTTCCTGTAAGATTTCTCCCATTTGCCTTCCTTTCTGTTCTCCTTAACCGGTCAGAATTATTTGATAATTACCGTAAAATTATATCATAAAGAGGTATAATAGTTATGTAGTTATTCGTAGTTTTACAAAGGAGAACGAAAATGGGACTCGTAAAGAAAGTGGATCATGTGGCGGTCATCGCGAAAGATCTCGATGAATCGGCGCGGTTTTACACCGGGCTGCTCGGCTTCGAGGTGAAGGCGCGCATGGAGATACCGCAGCAGCATATCAAGAACGCGCTGATGAGCGTCCCGGGCGACGACTTCGTGGTCGAGCTCGTGCAGTTTACGGACGACCGCGAATATTATTACGGCGACGGCATGTTTGAGGTAGTCGCGCTGAAGGTCGACGATCTCTACGCGGCGCGGGATGAGCTTATCTCAAAGGGCGTCGAGTTCCTGATGGACGAGCCCGTGGATCCCGGCGACGGCGGCAAATTCATCTTCTTCCGCGGGCCGGCGGGAGAGAAACTCGAACTTGTAGAAAAGTAGACAGGGATTTATGCGCGACGACGGTTCCCCCATCTCCGGCGCCCCGGCGCCCAAACTTTGGACGAAAAATTTCATTATACTGACCCTCGCGAATATGAGCTTCATGTTCGGCTTCAACATGATGCCGCCGACCATACCGCTGTTCATTACGGGCATAGGCGGCACGAAGACCCAGGTCGGCCTCGTCGCGATGTCGTTTTCGATAGCGGCCATCCTGACGCGGTTCTTCGCGCCCATCATACTGCAGAAATTCGGGAAGCGGCGCATGCTGCGCATCGGCTTTGCGGCGACGCTCGTCGTGACCTTCGCCTGCGGCTTCGCGCAGTCCATCCCGCTCATCCTCATGTTTCGTGTGCTGCAGGGCGTCGCCTTCGGCTTTATCTCGACGCTCACGACCACGCTCGCGGCCGACCTGTTGCCGGACGCGCGCAGGGGCGAAGGCATCGGCTATTTCGGCATGGGCATCACCGCCGTTACCGCCATATCTCCGGCCCTCGGCATATTTATCGTCACGTCCTCGACCTTCTTCGTCATGTTCCTGACGGCGTCCATCGGTCAACTCCTGTCCGTATTCGGACTCGCCTTCTTCCGCCCGCCTGCCGAGGTCCTCGAAACCCGCGCGGGAGCGCCGAAGCTCTCGCTGAAAAGCAGTTTCTTCGAACCCGCCCTGCTGCTGCAATGCGTACTTTTGGTTTTCATGGGCACGGCGCGCAGCGCGGAGCAGAACTATATCTCGCTGCTCGCGGAGGAGTACGCCATCGTGGGGCTGTCCTGGTATTTCATCGTGCAGACGGGCGTCAGCTTCGTGGCGAAATTCTTTACGGGCCGGCTCTACGACGCGAAAGGCCCGGGCTGGAGCATTATTCCCGGGGGCGTCAGCTGGATCATTGCGTTTGCGCTGATGTCGGTTTCGCATAACATCGGCATATTGCTCGTCGCGGGCGTATTCTCGGGATTTGGCATGGGTATGCTGCTGCCCGCCATGCAGACCTGGTGCATCTCGCGCGTCACAGCGGAGCGCCGCAGCGTCGCCTCCGCCCTTTACTTCAACTTCTATGACATCGGCATCGGCATCGGCGCCATTATTCTCGGCGCGCTGTTCGAGGGCTACGGCGCCGCGAGCGCCTTCCGCGTCGCCTCCGCGTCCATGGTCGTCTTCACTGCAATCTACCTGATTAGCGCCGCGGCAGGCAAGCGGGCCACGTCTTAGTTACCGGCGGCGCTCTCCTCGCGCAAACCGGAAATCAACCCTTCCCTAAAAAGACACCCACGTATTCGCAGGGCTCAGATAGTAAGCAATATCTTGATCATACGTCGAGGCGGGAATGGCGAATGTATTGGACGAAGAATAGAGAAACTTCATTCCTGTTTGGACGTCCACGGCTTTAAGGAGATAAAACGACTTGCCGATAGTGTGAGTCGTAACTTCATCTAAGCGCACATTATCGGAAGCAGAGTATATATAGTACGAATTTGCGCCAACAAGAACTGCGGGAAATCCCGGCGGCGCGCCGCCACCGAGCACACCCTGATTGGACGAATCGAAATGCCCCTGCGCGTTAGTGTGCGCCCAAAGCACAGGGTCAAAGGCTTCGCGTATACTTGAATTCCAAGAGCTGTAGCCGTATCGGAGGTTAGATAGAGCGGAGTTCAGACAATAAAGCAACTTATTAGCGGAGTCGAGTATTTGGGCATAATTCAGCTGCGGCATGGTAAGCTCCTGTATGATCTGTCTTTTACTCGTCTCTGCTAAATCATAAATAAATTTTGCGTCGGTATACAGCGGCGGAACCTGCTTGCAAAATACGGCATTGCAGAGCCCCGTTAAGTAATTTTCGCAGTCTTGTATCGTTTTTAACTTATCAATGCATCTATTTACCGGTTCGGATATCCCCCCCATGATGGTTATGTAGCTGATTGAGTGGCAACGCGCCGTATTGTGGATTATAGGCATGTGTAGATTTAACCTGCCGTCAAAATCGTACCGGTAACCGAAATCATCAAGCTGAGGGTTTACCCCCATCCGTGTGTTTAACCAAAACATTATAAACCGCCTCCCGCTATCGAAAGAGTACTGACTACCTGCCATATACCGTTCAGCGAACCCTGTGGGCATAATGATTCACGGTATTTTGAAGTATCCTGTTCGCCGGGTACAAGCGAATCCACGTCCGAATACGGCAGATCGTCCGGCGTAACGGTAGCGCCATCCGGCAAAAGCGTGAAATACGGGTCGGAAACCTGAGCGGTATAGGAAATCGAGACAGCTTCCGTTGCCACATAGTGATCCGTTATCCACCGCTCCTCCTGTGTTGTTTCGGACAACCGTTTCACGGGGTTCGTCACAAACGACGGATACCGCCATTGCCCATCCTCATATCTCGTTTTCGGCAAGCCGCATTTAAGCTGAACGATGTTGCTTGAAATGCCGCACGCGCGACAAGCCATCGCGAGCAGGAGCGCGGCGTCAAGTGGGCCGAGCGCTACTATATTGTCCGCAAAATACGCGGCGAGGAATCCACTCAGATTGAATGCAGCGGTTCCGCTGACGCCCCTATCGCTTTCGGGAACAGTCCCGTAGGCGTTGGTTTCGGCAGGGGTAAATTTCGCGTCGGTCCTGATACGGGGCGCAAACGCGGCGCGGCCTATAACATTTGAGGATTTTGTGAGATACGAACAAATAAAATCTAATAACGGCACGCTCAACCAGCTTTCCGGCTTGTCGTCGGCTACCGAGAACGGCGCGACGGGAACATTCGGCAGAATATACAGCGTCACCTGCGTTTTGCCCAAATACGGGCTTTCTCCCGTCGAAAACGTTGCGTTCCAATCTATATCGCAGATATACTTGCCCGGCGCAGCGGACTTGATAGTACCCGCCGTCAGCGAAAAATCAATCTCAAACCCGCCTATCGCGGCCACTGCCGCCGTTCCCGTAAATCTTCCGATAATGCCGCTCGACGTACCCGTAACGGTTACCGTGCAGGGTTCCGGCACGCCGGACGAAACGCTATACTTGAACGAGCATTTCAGCAGAGGCGCCGTCAAGCCGGATTGTACATATAAGGCGCAGGCGCCGCCCGGCGTCGCGACAGTCCATTCCGGCGCCGTTATCGGCGTACCCGCCTTCGATTTGATATTTACGGCAGAACTGCCCGCCGTCCGGTGATTATACGATACGCCGCTGAGCGTGGCGTCGTGAACGGGTTCGGGTTTCCGGGGATCATACGGCGGCCAAGGGAAAACAGGCTCGCGTTCATCGGGCTGTTTTACGGGAGGATCCGGAACCGTAGCCGCTATTACCGCTCCCGACGCAACGGCGAAAATCCCGATCGCGACCGCCGCCGCCTGAATCTTTGCCTTATTGCGGAAATAATAGTAGGTCCCGGCCGCGGCTAATGCCGCCCCGGCGCCTATCAGCAACATTCTGAACAGAATCCCAAAGTCGCTTTTTTGCGTAATATGGTCATCCGCGTCAATCAACGCGTCGGGGGTAATGTTGCCGTAGGACCCCACCAACTGTTGCGCCTTTGGATCGGAGAGCAATACCGCGCTTGCGTAGTCTAAAAGTTCCGCGGGATACTGCGCTTTGCCGACTTCGTAACGCGGCGTCAAGCCATAGGAATCCGCCGCGTTTTGCGCCAGAATATCAAGAAACGT
>JAITEX010000109.1 GCA_031281765.1 Eubacteriales Family XIII. Incertae Sedis bacterium
AAAACTTCCCGCGCAAATTTCTGGGCGCGCGGGTCGGTCAGGTCGGTCTTCAGCCACTTCGCGTTCAGCGCCGCTTCGTTCATGCCGAGCAGGCCGATAGTGGAGAAATGGTTGTCGAAACTCCCGAGATAGCGCTTCGTATAGGGGTACATGCCCTCTTCAAGCAGCTTCGTAATAATGGTACGCTTGGTCTCGAGGCTGCGCGCGGCAATGTCCATCATCTTGTCGAGCCGCACATAAAATTCAGCCTCGCTGCGGGATTGATAGGCAATGCGCGGCATATTGATGGTGACCACGCCGATGGACCCGGTGCTCTCGCCGCTTCCGAAGAAGCCGCCGGACTTCTTGCGCAGTTCCCGCAAATCAAGCCGCAAACGGCAGCACATGCTCCGCACGTCGCCCGGCTCCATCTCGCTGTTGATATAGTTGGAGAAATAGGGCGTGCCGTATTTGGCCGTCATCTCAAACAGCAGGCGGTTGTTCTCGGTCTCGCTCCAGTCAAAATCCTTCGTAATGGAATAGGTCGGTATCGGGTATTGGAAGCCGCGCCCGTTCGCGTCGCCCTCGAGCATGATTTCGATAAACGCCTTGTTTACTATGTCCATCTCGGCCTGGCAATCCCCGTAGGTGAAGTCCATCTCCTTGCCGCCCACAATCGCGTTCAGCCCCGCGAGGTCATTCGGCGCCACCCAATCGAGCGTAATGTTCGAGAACGGCGCTTGCGTACCCCAGCGGGACGGCGTATTGACCCCGAAGATGAAACTTTCGATGCACTTCTTCACCTGGTCATAGGAGAGATCGTCCGCTTTGACAAAGGGAGCAAGGTAGGTATCGAATGAGGAGAACGCCTGCGCCCCTGCCCATTCGTTTTGCATAATACCGAGGAAGTTTACCATCTGGTTGCAGAGCGTGGCGAGATGGCTGGCCGGCGCGGAGGTGATTTTGCCCGATATGCCGCCGAGCCCCTCCTGTATGAGCTGCTTCAGGCTCCAGCCGGCGCAGTAACCCGTCAACATGGACAGGTCGTGCAGGTGAATGTCCGCATTGCGATGAGCGTCGGCCACTTCCTGGTCATAGATCTCGCTCAGCCAGTAGTTCGCCGTAATGGCGCCGGAATTGCTCAGGATCAGGCCGCCCACAGAATAGGTGACTGTGGAATTTTCCTTGACGCGCCAGTCCGTCACCTTCACATAGCTGTCCACCGTCTCCTTGAAATCCAAAATGGTGGATTTGATATTCCGCAGTTTTGAATGCTGCTGCCGGTAGAGGATATAGGCCTTCGCGACATCCGCGTACCCTGCTTTTATGAGAACAGCCTCCACGCTGTCCTGAATCTCTTCTACGGAAATGGTCCCGTCCGTAATTTTCGGCTCAAAGTCAGCCGTTACCATCAGGGACAAAAAGTCGATGGTGTCGGAATGATACTGCCGGTTTTGCGCGTCAAATGCCTTTGTGATGGCATTGGAGATTTTCTTCAAATCGAAGTCAACGGTGGCGCCGTCGCGTTTTATTACTTTATACATACATGATACCTCACTTTAAAATATTGATGTATCCCATAGTAGCATTCACGACCCGCCATGTCAAGAACAAATACACTACATATTGAAAGAATTTCTGTGTGACAACACAATATATGCTAAATTCCGCGCAATTCGGCCGTCGGTAGTATCAGGTGGATTTTGTCGAGGAATTGTCGCATTTCCGCGGCCGTATAGCCGTGCAGCCCGCTTTGCAAGACCTCGCCGGAATCGATGAAGCCCTGCAAATAATAGTTTTCCGCCGGCGAAATCCACCGGGCAAGGGCGACCAGATCCTCCGCGCTATGAAACTCGCGCACCACGGTGGTACGGAACTCGAAAGGAACAGCGCCGGATAGCAAAAACGCCCTGCTCTCTTCCACCGGGGCAAGGTCATAGTCCGGCGCGCCGATGGTCCGCGCGTAGTTTTCCGGCGCGTTTTTGATGTCCATGGCGACATAATCCACCGCCCCTGACCGGACCAGCGCTTTTAATTCGTCGGGATAGCTGCCGTTTGTGTCAAGCTTCACCGGGTATCCCAGCGCCTTGACTTCGCCGATAAACGCGCCGAGCTCACGGTGCAGCAGCGGCTCCCCACCGCTGATAACCACCCCGTCGAGCAAGCCCTGCCGGGTTTCCAAAAATCCGAGGACTTCCATAGCGTCTATCGTCCGCCCCTCCCCGTCCCCGCAGACCAGCGAGGCATTATGGCAGAAGGGGCAACGGAAATTGCAACCCGGGGTAAACAGCGTACAGGCCGTTTTCCCGGGATAATCTATCAGAGTCAATTTCCTGATGCCGCCAAAAATCATGTTCATAAAATATTTTGACGGCATCCTCCGTCGCTCCCGCTACATTTTGCCCGGCAAATAGGTCGCGATTTGCGGGAAAATGATGACAAGAATCAAAGCAACAACTTGCAATCCGATGAACGGGACAACGCCTTTATATATTTCCGTTAATTTCACATCCTTCGGCACGATGCTCTTCAGGTAGAAAAGGTTGAAGCCGAAAGGCGGCGTCAAATACGCCATTTGCAGATTCAGCATAAAGATCATCGTAAACCAGATGGGGTCGAATCCCAGATTCATGACAATCGGCAGATACAGCGGCGCCGTCAGCATGATGATGGCATAGTCGTCCATCAGCATACCGAGGAAGAAATTGAGCAGCAACATCAGCGCGATGACCGCAATCCCGCCCCCCGGCAGATTGTAGGCGATTTCCTGTATCAGCTGGAAGGCCCCCATGTAGTTGTAGATCGTATTGAATCCGCTCGCGCCAATCAGTATCCACAGCACCATGGCCGTAAGGGTCAGAGTCCGGCTCAGCGCTTCGGTAAGGACATCCTTGGTCAATCTGCGCTTGATCAGCGTGATGAGGATCGAGCCGACAGCGCCGACAGCCGCCGCTTCAGTCGGCGTCGCCGCGCCGCTGTAAATGGAGCCGAGCACGAGCAGAATCAAAATCACGGGGCCTGCCAAAGCGTAGAGCGATTTGAATTTTTCACCCCAGGAGGCGCGCTCCTCTTTCGGCAGCGCGGGGCCGAGCTTCGGGTTCAGCGCGCAACGAGTCAGGATATACGCGCAATAGATGATCGAGCACAAGACGCCGGGCATCACGCCCGCTATAAAGAGCTTGCCAACCGACAATTGCCCGAATCCCGCAATCAGTATCATAGGTATGCTCGGAGGTATAATGATGCCGAGCACGCCGCCCGCGGCGATACAGCCCATTGCCAACTTGCGGTCGTAGCCTCTGCTGACCATGGACGGAAGCGCTATAAGGCCCATGGTTATTGTTGCGGGGCCGGAACCACCGCTCATGGCGCCGAAGACGGTACAGATGAGGACGGTACCGACCGCGAGCCCGCCTCTGAGGCCGCCCATCCACTTATAGAGCATGCCGTACATATCATCGGCGAGGCCCGATTTTTGAAGCATTGCCGCCATAAGCAAAAACATCGGTATGGCGATATAGGTCGTCGCCGTAATATTGCTGTAGGCGGAATTGGCTATCATAAAGAGCCCCTTGTCCCCCCAGAGCAAAAGCGTCGCTATCACGGACACGGCGCCCAAACCAAAGGCCACCGGGATGCCCGTAAACAAAATGCCTATCATAACAACCAATAGGAGCAGAAAAAACCATGCACTCAAAATCCACACCCCCTTCGGCAGTTATCATTAATATTGCAAATTTTCATAACCCTGCTCCTCATTGGTAATCAGCGCGATAATATCCCGCAATACTTTGGCGATGCCTTGAAAAAGGACTAAGCCGACGCCTACCGGGATAGCCATCTTCAGCGGATACAGCGGGGGTGCGAAGACGGTAGTGGAATGTTCCCGGATCACGAACGAAGCTAAGGCCATTCGCGTGCTCTGCCAAAGCAATATGATAATAAATATAAAGAATAGTATTGAAGTGCAGAGATCCATAATGGCGCGCGTCCTCACGCTTCGCGCCCCGTAAATCACGTCAACCTTGACGTGGCTGTCGAGAAGCATAGCGTAACCGCCGCCGAGAATGCCCATAAAGCCCAACGCGAGTTTTGCCAGGTCCAGCACCCAAATGGTCGGGTTGTTGAACACATAGCGCGCAATCACTTCATAGAAAAGCGTAAGAGCCATGTACAGCAGCAAAAACTTCACGACATTGCCGACAAAGAGATTGATCTTGTCGACGATTGAAATTATTTTTTTCATAATCTTCATTTGAGGCCCCTCAAAAAACGGTTCAGGCGGCTATGCGCCTGAACCATGTGAATCGTTATTGACGCGTATCAGCCTTTTTCGTCATGCCATTTCCGGACAATGTCCAGGCCGGGCTTCGCTTCAGGATGTTCGCTTTCCACCTGCTCTGCGGTTTTCAGGCCAGCTTCCCAGAACGCCTTGATATTCTCGTCTGAGATCTTGTTTATCTTGACGCCGCTTTCGATTGCCGCCTGTTTCGCTTCTTCATCATACTTGATGTTTTCCTGCATAATAGGCGCGTAGACGTCTTTCAGCGCGGTGTTGACGGCTTCCTGCAGGTCGGCCGGCAGTTCATCCCATTTGGCCTTGTTGATAAGGAAACTGACGAAACCGCTGCCGCTGCCGGGCTGTTCCATGACGTCCGTCACGACTTCGCTCAGCTTGGCGTTTTTCAATTCAGCGAAAGTATAAATGGTTCCGTCTATCGTGCCGAGCTTCAGGCCCTGATAGATATCGCCGCCGGGCATGACTACCGGGCTGCCGCCGAGATTCTGCACAAAATAACCCCAGCTGCTGACCGCGCGGATTTTCTTGCCCTGCAAATCGCTTGCCTGCGTTACGGGGAACGTGGTCATCAGATTGTAGGTCCCGTTTGGCACGGGCATCCCGTAATAGATCCCCTGTTTGTCATACTCGCCGCGGAGGAACTCAAGCAAACCATAATCATAGTAGGTATCGAACATATCCTGGGCGGTCTCCCAGAAGAACGGGATACCCTGCTCCGCGTAAGCGGCGGGTACAATGGCGCCTGCGTCGCCCGCCGTGGACATGGCTACGTCAAGAAGCCCTTCCTTAAGCGACTGCGGCGCCTGCTCCGGCTCGCAGATCGCTCCCGGCTGGAAGGTCGTGATTTTTATCCTGCCGTTTGTGGCTTTCTCTATGGCGTCCACAATCATCGGCATCTGGATGTCCCACGTCTGATCTCCGGGGCCGTAACTGTTTTGGAGTTTCCACTCGTAAACCGTATCTCCGGCTCCATCCCCGCCGGAAGCGTCGCCTTCTTTTTTGTCACCGCCGCACGCCGCTAACGCAGCAACCATAACAAATATTAATAATAAAGCAAATACCTTTAGGCTTAATTTTTTCATTGCAGTACCTCTCCTCCAGCTTCGTGATTAACGAAGCGCTGTTTCAATGTGTTTTCTAAATTCAATTGTCTGTGAAAAAGCGGTCCCTCCTTTCGTTTGCTTTCCGAGATATCCGGCGTCTCCGTCATAACAACCCAATAGGGTACGGGCATCCGCCGAATGCATAAACTTTTAATAGTCGGATTCTATACCATATCTCACACGGCTGTCAAGCCTGCGTATGTTACAGACGGCCTACGGTGAGCTGAACTTCATCTCAGTTTTTTCAGCGCGGAAAGCAGCGCTTCAATGTTTTCGTCCGGCGTCGCCCACGTGGTCGTGAACCGTATCGACATCCTGCCCTCATCTTTTCTATGCCATTTTTCAAATAAGAAATCCTTCTCCAGTTCCGCCATCACCTGATTGTCCACAATGGGGAATACCTGATTCGCCACAGACTCGATTTCAAATTCGTAGCCAAGCTCACGGATGCCGTCCCGCAGCTTTTTCGCTTTCTCATTGGCCTGTTTCGACAATTTGTAATAGAGCCCGTTTTGAAACAACACGCGGAACTGGATTCCGAGCACGAACCCTTTCGCGAGCATCCCCCCGCCCTGTTTCAGAATGAAGCGAAAATCTTTCTTTAAATTCTCGTTTGATATGACCAAAGCTTCGCCGAAAAGCAGCCCCTGTTTCGTGCCGCCGATATAGAAGGCGTCAGCCTCCGCCGCGACTTCTTTTATCCCGCAGCCTTCGCCGCCCTCAGCCGCCATCGCGTACCCGAGGCGGGCGCCGTCAACATACAGATAGAGGCCGTGCTTCACGCATGCTTCCTTGATTTCCACCAGTTCCTCCCGGGAATAAACCGTCCCGTACTCCGTCGCCTGCGAGAGATAGACCATCTTCGGCCTCACCATATGCTCGTCCACATGGTTCGCTATCGCCTGCTCTATCTCGCCCGGCAAAAGCTTGCCGTCCGACCCCGCAAACGGAAGTATCTTATGCCCGGCAGCCTCTATCGCTCCGGTTTCATGGTTGTATATATGCGAGGTCTCCGTCGCGATGATCGCTTCATGCGGCCGGAGGAAGGCCCGGGCGGCAATCATATTTGTCTGCGTCCCTCCCGACAGCAGATACACGTCCGCTCCCGGAAGCCCCGCTTCCACCCTTATCAGGTCACACGCGCGAAGCGTCTCCTCGTCATCTCCGTACCCGGTATACCGGCGGTTTCCCGCCGCGGCGAGGGCGCCGATGACCTCCGGGTGCGCTGTGAGATTGTAGTCATTCATGAGATTGATTTTATGGTTCATACCTAATACCTCTTTCCTTAAGCCCTTAACGCAAACTATTGCGTAATCGTATTCAGTATATCATAAAATATCACAAATGAAAGCAAAAAACTTGACACGCGTCAGTTATGCAAATCAGCACAAACCACGCTACAAATACTCAGCATCCTTCTATGGTCAGTTCCGGCAGGAAGGCGTAAAGCGGGGCGTCTATAAGTTCCGCGACACAGCCATCCGCATATTCGACCGGATTGACTTTATGATCCGCAGCGGACGCGCGGACAGCTCTTCGCGGCCTGAATCTGTCCATATAAAATTTGAGGCTTTTTGATTTCAGGTTGATGCCGGACTTCACCTCAATCGGAATGATGTCCGCCCCACGTTGAATGATAAAGTCCACTTCCGACTGTCCTCTTACATTGGACCAATAGAAAGGAGAATCCCCGTTTGCAACCAGTTCCTGCAACACATACTGTTCCGCCAAAGCGCCTTTGAACTCGTCGAATATTCCGTCGCCATGCAGTAATATCCCGGCGTCAAGCCCGGCCATTTTCGACAACAGGCCGACATCGCAAAGGTAGATCTTGAATGCGTCGGGATTTTCATATGCCTTTATCGGATAGGTGATGTCGTTCAGCCTGTTCACACGATGAATCAGGCCGCAGTCCGACAGCCAGAGAAGCGCGAGCTCATAATCCTTGCCACGGGCGCCGCTTTTGATTTGCCCGTAAAAAAATTTCTTATTCTCTTTTGATAATTGCTGCGGGATGCTCTCCATTACGCTTCTGATACGCGGAACTTGCGAAAGCGGCGCGTGCTTGGATATGTCCTGATCATAAGCCGACAGTATTTCATCCTGAATATCTCCAGCCCTGTCAAAATCGTGATTTTCCGCATAATCCGCGACGACTTTCGGCATTCCCCCTATAAGCGTATATTCCTTTACGCAGCCGAGCAGGCGGTCTTTGAACAGCCGTCGTTCCGATTTATCTTCTGAAAGCGCAATTTCAAGCAAGTTTAACCGACCCGTTGCGTCCATAAATTCCGCGAAGGACAGAGGGTAAAGGTCAAGGAATGACACTTTGCCGACGGGGAACGAAGTCCCCGCGTGCAGAGCGACGCCGAGCAGTGAACCTGCCGCGACGATAGGTATGTCGGGAGCCTCCTCATTGAAGTATTTCAATGAGGTCAGGGCGCGTGGAACCGCCTGTATCTCGTCGAAAATCAATAAGGTGTTCCCGGAGTTGATTTTCTTTCCCGAGAGTATTTCAATGTCGGCAAGCAGTCTTCCCGGGGAGATGTCCGAGGAAAACACTTCCTTCAGGCGTTCATCCCTGTCGAAATTCAGAGTGATGACGTCGTGGTAGCATTCTTCACCGAACGCCTGCATGAGCCAAGTCTTCCCTACCTGCCGCGCGCCACGTATTATCAAGGGCTTGCGGGATTTTCCGTCCTTCCATTCCTTTAATTTTTCGATAGCGTTTCTGCGCATGATGTTTACCATCCGGTTTAATGAAAGCCCTGAGTCCCGGGAGAATCTATAAAACTCAGGGTTTCTTGTGAGCATTCCATAACGTTATTTTACATTTTTCGTACGAAAAATGCAAGTGTACCATACATTTTTCGTACGAAAAAATGTGAAGACGCTTCAGGCTTTGCTTAGGCCGTGGAGCATTTTTCGCGTATATCATAACGAAATAATCAAGATCATTGTGACGGGGTTTTGAGGGTCAATACCGTTCATCTCCATAATGCTTTCTCCCTATAATCCTCGGAAACTGCTATAAAATATGTGGTTTCCGAGGATTATCGCGGGAAATAACAATGCCGTACCGTCTTTCATCGCTCAAATCTCGTCCCCGCCTTTCAATACGATTTCACTGTAAGGAATGAGTTTCGTCTTTGTCGAAAGCTTGTGGGCGAGCCACAGAATGAGCGCAAACGGTATGCCCGTGAACGCGATGGCGAGGCCCTGCCAATCGATTTCCCCGAAGCCAACATACCAGTATGCCTGCCCGAGAATAACGACGATACACGCTATGAGCGCAAACCACGTGCCGAAGGGATAGAATCGAGCTTTGAACTTCAATTCATTGAGGTCGTGCCCCTGTACCTGGAACGCCTTGCGGAAACGCAGGTGCGTGTAACAGACGCCGAGCCAGGTGATGAAACCCGTCAGGCCCGTGCCGTTGTAGAGCCAGGTGTAGACGACGCTGTCGCCGTTCGGCCCCGTAAGGAAGCACATCATCGAAATGACCGAGGTCAGGAGTACCGCCAGCACGGGTACGTGACGCTTGCTAAGCCTGCCGAATACCTTCGGCGCGCGTTTCTGCTGCGACATCGAATAGAGGATACGGCTCGCCTCATACATGGTCGAATTGCCGCACGACAGTACCGACGTCAGAATGACCGCATTCATCAGATGGGCCGCGAACTTGATGCCGGCGTGCTGGAATACGAGGGTGAACGGGCTGACCGCCACATTGTCGATGTCCGCCGCGAGCAGGTTCGGGTCATCATACGGCATCAGCGTGCCGATAACGACGATCCCGCCGATATAGAATATCAGGATGCGCCAAAATACATTGTTGATAGCCTTCGGAATAGTCTTATCGGGGTTCTGGGCCTCGCCCGCGGCGACAGCCGTCGCCTCAACGCCGATAAACGAAAATCCCGCTACCATCAGAATGCTGAAGGTCGCCATGCCGCCGCCGACAAAGGGCGCCTCCCCTTTCGTCCAATTCCCGAATCCCGCTTCGGGGCTGTTTATAATGCCCGCTATCATCAGAATACCGACGATAAGGAAGATGATGATGGTCACGAATTTGATGCCCGCGAACCAGAACTCGGATTCACCATAAATTTTTGTAGAGAGCAGATTCAAGAGAAGAATAAGTGCGAGGAAAATCGCGCTCCACATAATGGAATTGCTTTCCGGGAACCAGAACTTCATAATGATAGCGGACGCGACGAGCTCCGTGCCCATCGTAAACGCGCAGCAGAGCCAGTAATTCCAGCCCATCATAAATCCGAAGGATTCATCGACATACCGGCTGCCAAAGGTTTCGAAAGCTCCCGGGACCGGCGTGTGCGTGGACATTTCGCCAAGCGCGTTCATGACGAAATAGACCGCTATTCCCACGAGGCCGTACGCGATAAGCGTCCCTCCGGGGCCCGCTTCCCCTACCGACTGGCCAAGGGCGACGAAAAGCCCGGTACCGATCGCGCCGCCGATGGCAATCATGTTCATCTGGCGAGGGCCGAGTTTTCGCTGCAGCTTTTCTTTGTTTTCACTCATGCTGTGTACCTCCTTTTTCTTTGTGATTTTGTTACCCCTGTTGGCCCCGGCGCTGAATGACAGAAGCCGCGCCGGGGCAATGATTAAAATAATATGATAAGAATGTTTGCTGCGCTAAAGCGATGCTCTGCTAAAGCGCTCTCTGATATTATACCTCAAATATTTCAGAACCGGAGCGAAAGACAGCTGAGGCCGCCGTCAATTTTTTTGTACTCCGACGTATCCGTAATGATGACCTCATAGCCGGCCTCGCGTATGCGTTCGGTTGTGACGGGATAGCCCTCCGGCACGATGACCTTGCCGTTCATCCATATGCAGTTCGCGGCATACGCCTCGTCCTCGGGAATAATGATTTTCTTGAAACGCGCGAAATCCGGTTTCTCAACAAACTCGCCTGACACGAGCATGGTGTCGTTTTCGATATAATTGACGCCCGTCTTCAGATGGAGGACATGCTCGAGCGGAACCTCGCTGCCGCTCAGGCCGCGTCTCTCAAGAATCTCGATGAACTGACGTATGCCCTCTTCGTTCGTGCGCGCCGAACGACCGACATAGAAATGGTCGCCGACCATCATGACGTCGCCGCCCTCGAGCGTGCCGGGCGCCTTGATATATTCAATGTCCTCGTCGGCAAAGAACTTCTTCAGCGTCGGCAGCATCTCCTGCGCCTCACCATTGCGCGTGCCGGCGCCGGGATTCGTGCTGATGGCGCAGTTGCGCGTGATGACCGCCGTATCTTCGACAAAGCAGGAATCCGGATACCGCTCGTCGGCTTCGAGCACCGTGACGGTGACGCCGGTGGCTTTCAGCGCCTCGATATAGGCGTCGTGTTGTTTGATTGCCAGCTCATATATGGGCTTACCAAGCTCAGGCGCAGACGTGATTCCCTCAGACAGGGATTTCCCCGGACGTTTGACTATAGCGTTTTTGAACATACTATACCTCCGTTTCTCTCCTCAATTCGCAAAGTTGAAAAGGATTTGAAAATTGAGGCTGCTATGTATTACCCCTATAATATATCATATTCGCCCGAGGTGTACCAAATGATAAAACAATTCGGGAACCGGGCTATTGTATAATAATCGTATGTATAGAATCCACGAGATAAAACTGTGGCCCGGCGAGGACCCGGCGCTGCTGCCCGAAAAAATACTGAAGAAGCTGCGCGCGCGTCCGGGGGACGGCATACCGCAGTGGCGCATCGCGCGGCGGTCCATAGACGCGCGCGACAAAAGCGCCATACGCTTTGTGTATTCGGTAGATTTTGAAGCGCCGGAGAAATTGATAGCGGCGGCGCGCGCGCGGGACATCCGCGTGGAGGAAGCCCCGGACAACCGGTATGAAGTCCCGCGGAGGGATGGGCGGCCGGAGAGCAATGATGGCGACACGCAGCCTTGCGGGACAACAAGGGATACACGGCCGGGACGGCACAGACCCGTGATAGCGGGATTCGGCCCGTGCGGGATTTTTGCAGCCCTGATCCTTGCGAAAGCCGGTCTGCGGCCGATAGTTCTGGAGCGGGGAAAGCCCGCGGACGAACGGGCGCTCGATGTGGCAAAGTACTGGCAGACGGGCGTTCTCAACGAAAGTTCGAATGTGCTGTTCGGGGAAGGCGGAGCCGGCGCCTTTTCCGACGGGAAGCTGACGACGGGCATAGGGGACGCTCGAAAAGCGTTTGTGTTGGAAACGCTCGCGGGCGCGGGCGGAGGCGCCGACCTGCTCATAGACGCGCGTCCGCATATCGGGACCGACGTGCTGCGCGAAACCGTGCGAAACTTGAGAAGTGAGATTGAAGCGCTCGGCGGGGAAGTCCGCTTCGGCGCACAGTTTACGGGGTTTTCCGCTGGCGCGGATAAAACCCTTGCCGCCGTCATCCACAAAGATAGCAGCGGAAATACGGTAGAAATCGAAACGGACGCGCTCGTGCTCGCCATCGGCCACAGCGCGCGCGACACCTATGAAATGCTGCTTGCGTCCGGAATCGAAATTGTCGGGAAGCCCTTTTCCATCGGCCTGCGCATAGAACACGAACAGAGCTTCATCAACGCCGCCCTGTACGGGCCGGACCGAAACGACCTGCCGCCCGCCGAGTACAAGCTGTCAACGAAACTTCTTGACGGGCGCGGCGTCTATACCTTCTGTATGTGCCCGGGCGGCGAGGTCGTCGCCGCGGCGTCTGAACAGGGCGGCGTCACCTCAAACGGCATGAGCAACCACGCGCGCTCCGGCGCCTTCGCAAACAGCGCGGTTTTGACGGACGTAAGAATAGAAGATTTCGGCTCAAACCACCCGCTTGCGGGCATAAAATTTCAAAGACTATGGGAACGCGCGGCCTTTCAGCTCGCAAAACAGCAGGATCTGCCCGCCCTGCTGCCGACCGAAACGCTCAGCGAATTTTACGGCTCC
>JAITEX010000125.1 GCA_031281765.1 Eubacteriales Family XIII. Incertae Sedis bacterium
AGCCTTGGCCGTACCGCGAAATTCCCGCGCGACGGCATCGCGTTCAAATGGGAGGACGAGCAGGCCGAAACGACGCTCCTCTCCGTCGAATGGAGCGCGTCGCGCACGGGGCTTATCAACCCCATCGCCGTATTCGAACCCGTGGACATCGAGGGTTCCACCGTCAAGCGCGCGAGCCTCCACAATATCAGCATTATGGAGGACTTAGCCATCGGGACCGGCGACAGGATCAAGGTCTATAAGGCGAATATGATCATTCCGCAAATCGCGGAAAACCTGACGCGCTCCGGGACGATAGGACCGCCCGCGGCCTGCCCGGTCTGCGGCATGCCGACGGAGATACGCGAGTCGGGCGACGTCCGTTCCCTCTACTGCACGAACCCCGATTGCCCGGCGCGGCATATCGGAGAGTTCAAGCATTTTGTAAGCCGGAGCGCGATAAACATAGACGGCCTGTCGGAACAGACCCTTGAGAAGTTTATCGCTGCGGGGTTTATCCACGAATTCGCCGACATATTCCATATCGCGGAACATCGGGGCGCCATTATCGAGATGGACGGCTTCGGCGAAAAATCGTTCGAGAATTTGATCTCGGCCATAGAAGCGGCGCGGACCGTCACCACTGCGCGCCTGCTCTACAGCCTCGGCATACCGCAGATAGGGCTTTCGAACGCGAAACTTATCTGCCGCGCCTTCGGCTATGACTGGCAGCGTATCCGGCAGGCCCGGGCGGAAGAATTAACCGCCATTGACGGCATCGGCGAGGTGATAGCCGAGAGTTATACGGCGTGGTTTGCCGATGAGCGGAACAACGCGCGGACTGACGCCCTGCTCGCGGAACTGCGCTTCGACACCGCGGAACAGCCGCCGTCAGGAAATTTACTTGACAGAAAAATCTTCGTCATTACCGGCTCGCTCGAACGGTACGCGAATCGGGACGAACTGAAGACCGTCATCGAAAACCAGGGCGGCAAGGTGACGGGCTCCGTCAGCGAAAAGACGGACTATCTGATAAACAACGACGCGCAGAGCGGATCGTCAAAGAATAAGAAAGCCCGGGAACTCGGCGTAAAAATCATTACGGAAGCGGAGTTCCGGGAAATGCTCGGCGAGCAGTGAATAGTAAAGAGCGGATACTCTATATGGTGAACGGGAAATAATATGAGGATAGGAAAACTCGACAACGATTTGCTGGAGCGAATCGTCATTGACAAGATAACGTTTCGCCGCCCGGAGGTAAAGACGAGGCCGGGCGTGGGGGAGGATTGCGCCGTCATAGATTTCGGCGCGTACGACTGCGTGCTTTCGACGGACCCGATTACGGCTACGAAGGAGCGTATCGGCAGCCTTGCGGTCAACGTGTCCTGCAACGACATAGCGTCGAACGGCGTGGAGCCGCTCGGCATTCTGCTGTCCGTGCTGCTGCCGCCCGATACGACGGAGGAGGAAATCGCGGACATCATGGAACAGGCCGCGCGGGCGGCTGAGAAGATAGGCGTGGAAATCATCGGCGGCCACACGGAGGTGACCGATGTGGTGCTCCGGCCCGTGATCACGGCGACAGCCGTCGGGCGGACCAAAAATGAACCGTCCCCTTTATGGACTGTGCGAGCCGGGGACCGGCTTATCGTAACAAAGACGCTGGCGCTTGAGGGCACGGGCATTATCGCGGCGGAATACGCGGAAAGGCTCGCCACTGTGCTGACGCCCGGCGAGCTTGCGGAAGCCTGCGCGATGCTCGATTCCATCAGCGTGGTCACGGACGGCGTCGTTGCGGCGAAGGCGGGCGTCTCCGGTATGCACGACATCACGGAAGGCGGACTGCTCGGCGCCGCCTGGGAACTGTGCGAGCTGAACGGCGTCGGCGCCGCGCTGCACAGCGAGGCCCTTCCCGTCCCGGAGGTGACGCGCAAGGTCTGCGCGCACTTCGGCATAGACCCGCTGCGCCTTATCTCAAGCGGTTCGATGCTCATAGCCGCGCCCGAAGAGACGGCGGGCGCCGTCCTCGCGTCCCTCGCGGAAGCGGGGATACCGGCCACGGAAATCGGCGCCGTCACGGACCGCGCCACCGGCGTACGCCTCGATGGCGCCGAAATAGCGCCGCCGGAAAGCGACGAAATCTACCGGGTGTAAGAAATAACTTAACCTCAATTTGGTCCGAATATGTTTCCAAATTGAGGTTTTCAACATATTTTTGTAGAATAGCTTGATTTCGCGGAAATAATATGCTATCATATGTGATATGAAAAGCAACTATACCCTTCATTCTTTGAAAATAAAAAACTACCGCTCCTTTTGTGATGAGCAAGAGATTGTTTTCGACATGCCTGTCACGGCGTTTTACGGGGCAAACGCATCGGGCAAATCGAATGTGTTTAACGCGTTATTTCGTATTTGGAATTTTATTAGAACATCAACTTTGCCAAATACGCAAGTTATGCTTTTTTCACCAAGCATTTGGAGCCTGCCATACGAACCATTTTTGCTTCGAGAGAAAAATATTGATATTCCCTCGACGTTCGAAATCATTTTCGGCAATCGGGGAAAAAAGTATCGTTATATGTTTTCAGTGGATGCCGTTAGGGTCGTTCAAGAAGCGATGTTTGATCTTTCCACCAGTAGGGAACGAACTATTTTCGTTCGGGACAAAGGACAAAATCCAACGGCGACAAAGAACGGTTTCGGGAAAAAAATCTTTGAAACAACCCGGGATGATTCACTGCTGATTACCCGCGCTTATGAATATGCAAATGAATATGCGGGGGCGGTATTTGAATTTTTGAGTAACCTCAACCTGATAGAAATACACGCGAGTGTTCGGCTTCGAGGTAGGGCAATCTATCTTATGCAACAAAATCCCGCAATAAAAAGTCAGGCCCTTGAATTACTACGAAAAGCTGATTTCCCTATTCGCGATTTTATGTTTTCCACAGATAATGTACCGCAAGATATTATCAATATTGCACCGTCTGCAGAACAGAAGAGCACTTTTACACAAACAGTCCATACTGTTCGTAATGAAGTCGGAGATGTAACGGGATCAATAACCTTTAATATGGATACGCAAGAGTCTGCGGGCACAAATGTTTTTTTCAATATCATTGTTCCTATTATTGATACCATCAATAACGGAAAGGTTCTTTATCTTGATGAATTTAACTCCAGTTTGCATATTGATATTTGTGAATTTATAATAAAACTCTTTAAGGACAATACTGCCGGAGCTAAACTGATTATCAATACACATGACGTCGGATTGATGAAAAGTAGTGGGGGCCAAGGCGTCCTTGATAGTAAAGATATTATCTACGTTGAAAAAGATGTGTTTGAGCAAAGCATCATCACACCCCATTCGAAGAAAAGGACTGCCCGTAATGATGACAATATTGAAAAAAAATATAGATTTGGTGTGTATGGCGGTAAGCCGCTCATTCAGGAGGATTGACCATGCAGGACAATCCCCAAATCATCTTGATTTGCTGTGAGGGAAAAACAACGGAAAAACTATATTTTGAAATCCTCAAAAATGTTTTAAAAATATCAAATATCGCGATACAAATTCTCCCGAAATCCGGACAGCATTATCACCTTATCGACAAGTGCGCCGAAAAAAAGCAAACCTTTTCTTCTGATTTTAATTTCGTACCCGATGACATTGAGGTATGGGCTGTATGCGACAGAGACAACCTGAAGGATAGTTTCACAAGGCTCAACAACTATGCGACAGACAATGGCGTTG